>JAJQJO010000044.1 GCA_021323495.1 Cellvibrio sp.
CAATAATGCGCGATCATTATCGGCTATCTTCGCTGAAATGGGCGGCAATAAACTGGATAACGAACCTTTTGCAGTAAGGATCTGCGTTATAACCTGTGCGGCAGCAGCGCGTACGCTTAACATGAGGACTGCTCCATTTGGTCGCCGATCCTGAATAAATCCGGATGGCCGCGCAGTATCTCGTTCACGTTCATTGTTTTTTTACCCGGCAACTGTAGTTGTTGAAGTATAAGTTGCCCTTGGGTGCAGGCGATCCACAAGCCGTCACTGGTGCTCCTGGTAACGGTGCCAGGAGCAGCATTGGCAGATGTATCGGATGCTTTTGCAGCCCAGACGCGGATTCGTTGGTCATCGGTCGCCCCGGCTGGCTTGGTATGCGCGACCGGAAAAGGATTAAAGGCGCGTACCTTGCGCTCTAACTCAATGGCGGGTAACTGCCAATTCAATGCAGCTTCCTCTTTACTGAGTTTAGGCGCGTAATTGCTCAGGCTATCATTCTGTTTTTGTGGTTTGGCTGTACCAGTTGCAATCTGGTCAAGCGCATTAACCAATGCTGGTTGACCGATTTTAACGAGCTTATCGTGGAGGCTTCCTCCGGTATCGTCGGCTAATATCGGGCAAAATACCTTGACTAGCATGTTGCCGGTATCCAGGCCTATATCCATTTGCATGATAGTGATGCCAGTTTCCTGGTCACCAGCTTCTATCGCGCGTTGGATGGGGGCGGCGCCGCGCCAGCGCGGCAGGATCGAGGCGTGGACGTTGATGCAACCGAGACGCGGTGCATCCAGCACTGCTTTGGGAAGGATCAGGCCGTAGGCTACGACTACCATCAAATCGGCGTTAAGCGCAGCCAGCTCGGCAAGGGTTTCCGGGCTTTTGAAATTCAGTGGCTGGTATACCGGGATGTTGTGGGCAAGGGCGACCTCTTTAACCGGACTGGCAGACAGTTTTTTACCGCGCCCTGCTGGCCTGTCTGGCTGCGAGTAAACGGCGATAACCTGATGGCGGCTGCCCAACAGCACTTTTAAATGTTCTGCGGCAAATTCTGGCGTGCCGGCAAAGATAATGCGTAAATCCTGGCTCATGAATAAACCCGTCGAAGCACAAAAGTTAAAATCGATAAAATAAAAAAGGCGCCAGTAGCGCCTTTATCCGTTGCGCCCTTGTCTAGCGCGCTTCAGCCTTATGCTTTTTCTCCAGCTTTGCGCGGATGCGGGTGCGCTTGAAGGGAGAGATATGGTCCACGAACAGTTTGCCATTCAAATGATCCAGTTCATGCTGGATACATACCGCCAACAACCCCTGCGGCTCCATTTCAAAGGCCTTTCCAGTGGCGTCCAGGGCTTTTACGCGGATATGGCCGGGGCGCACAACAGTTTCATAAAAGCCAGGGACCGAGAGGCAGCCTTCATCATATTCATTCAACTCAGCATCCAGAACGTCAATTTCTGGATTTATAAACACCAGCGGCTGGGATTTATCTTCACTGACGTCTATAACTACTACGCGCTTGTGCACATTGATCTGTGAAGCGGCGAGGCCAATGCCCGGTGCGTGGTACATGGTCTCGAACATGTCATCGATCAAGCGGCGGATATTATCATCCACTTCTGTGACGGGTTTGGCGACAGTACGCAGCCGTGGGTCTGGAAATTCAAGGATAGGTAACAAGGCCATAGTGTTTGTGACAAACTTCTAGTAAAAAGGTAATAACCGCTGCTAACATGATGATCGCACAGGATTTATGCAGTGCAAAAGGAAACAGCATGGGCTTTTAATTAAACTATTATACGTCTATCTGCCCCAGGACCGAATAAAACAGGATCGGTTTCTATGAAAAAAATATTATTGGCCGTTGCGGCGGCTTCACTCATCAGTTTCTTCTCATGGGCTGATGATGCACTTCTTAAAACGGGTCATCCCGATGAATACACTGTCAAAAAAGGGGATACCCTTTGGGATATTTCCGGTACTTTTTTGAACAGCCCCTGGCTTTGGCCAGAGATTTGGCATGTTAACCCCCAGATCGAAAACCCCCACCTGATTTTTCCGGGTGACCTGATCAAGCTGATTTATCTGGACGGCCAACCGCGCCTTACAGTTGAGCGCACCTTGAAAATGGTTCCGGGTGCTGGTGGCACAACAAAATTGAGTCCAAGCATTCGGGTGCAACAGACCGAAGATGCTATCAGCGCAATTCCACTCGATAAGATCGAGGTGTTTTTGTCGCGTAGCCGTATAGTCGAGCCGGGTGAACTGGAGTCTGGCCCCTATCTGCTCGCCGGCCAGCAACAACATGTGATTGTTGGTGCAGGTGACCGTGCTTACGCGCGTGGGGTTTTTGATGCCCAGTACTCTAATTACAGCATTTATCGCAAAGGTGAAGCGTTTAAAGATCCGATAACCAAGGAGCTGCTCGGTGTTTATGCCCAAGGCATAGGTACAGTGTCTGTGGTATCTATAGACAAAGATATAGGGACTTTGGATGTTGTCCGGACCTATGAGGAAGTTCGTCCCGGTGACCATTTATTGCCGAGCGAAGATCGGTCTGTGGACTCGGTATTTATGCCCAGCGCACCTGATGTCGACATTGAAGCGCAAATCATTGCGGTTGAGGGTGGTGTGACCCAGGTAGGGAAGTTCAACGTGGTTATCATCAATCGCGGCGAGCGTGAAGGTCTGCAAATCGGCAATGTGATGGCGATTTATAAAACTGGTGAAGTGGTTACCGACCGTGTCAGAGGTGGCAACGTAGCGTTGCCTGATGAGCGCGCTGGTCTGCTGATGGTGTTCCGCACTTTTGAAAAAATGAGTTTCGCACTGGTATTGGAAGCTGACCGCGCTCTGGCAGTTGCCGATAAAGTACGCAATCCATAACAGGCTTATCGGCTGCCCCACGCGGGCAGTCTTATTTCAAGGATGATTTTATGCTCTCCCCGCTTGCTGCTACCCTGCTTGTTTTACGGCTCCCTGATGTAGGCGTTGCTGGTTACTGGCAACTGCTGGAATTGTTTGGTAGCCCCTTGCATTTTCTTAACCAGCCAGTGCAATCGCTGCGCTCCCTGCTAAATCCCGTTGCGGCTGAACTTTTGGGGCAGTTTCATGCAGACCAGCGAACAAGTGAGCTGGGGCAAAAGTTGGCTAAAGACCTGGCCTACATCGCGTCCCAATCCGATCTGCATGGCGTCATTTATGATGATCCTCTCTATCCAAGGCTGTTGCGTGAAATTCCCCGTCCGCCTCCCTTATTGTTTGTGCGTGGCGATCCCACTTGCCTGAGTCTGCCGCAATTGGCGATTGTCGGCAGCCGTAATCCCAGTGGTGGCGGAATTGAGAATGCCGAGCGCTTTGCACATTATCTTGCCGAGCGAGGTTTTGCGATAACCAGTGGACTGGCATTAGGAATAGATGCCGCTGCCCATCGTGGCGCATTGCGTGCGAGTGGAAAGACTATTGCTGTCATGGGGACCGGTATAGATTTGATTTACCCCGCCCGCCATCGGCAGTTGGCGCAGCAGATCGTCGATAGTGGCGGTGCACTGGTGAGTGAATTTCCGTTCGGCACTGCCTCCCATGCCTGCAATTTTCCCCAGCGCAATCGTATTATCAGTGGCTTGAGTGGCGGCACATTGGTAGTTGAGGCAGCAGTGCAAAGTGGCTCATTGATCACCGCGTCCTATGCACTGCAACATGACCGCGAGGTTTTTGCGATCCCCGGTTCTATTCATAATCCGTTGGCGCGCGGCTGCCATCAGTTGATCCGCCAAGGGGCGACTCTGGTCGAGACAGCACAGGATATTGTTGATCAACTTGCTGGACTACTTAGTTACAAACGTCAGGAAATTAAATCACTCGGGGTGTTGCAGCCGGAACTGTTTGAAGAACCCGGCGGGGTCGACGAGAGGCCTGTCCTTGATGCGGATGAGCAAAAGCTGCTTCAAGCACTGGGTTATGATCCGCTCCCTGTGGATCTGCTGGCCGAACGCATGGGACTGGATGTAGGCTTTTTGTCAGCTCAATTGATCGGATTGGAAATTAAAGGGCTGATCCAGCAGATAGGCGCCTGCTATCAACGCTTATGACTAGCGGATGAGTGGTTGAGCTTGGTTGATAGCTGGGGTAGATTGGCTGCAATTCGATAATAGGTATTGCCCATGATTGATTGGTCGCTCAACCCCCGCATTCAATTTGCTGCCCGACAAATGAAATTGGGTGGTGTTATCGCCTATCCGACAGAGGCGGTTTGGGGTTTGGGATGTAATCCCTTTGATGAGGGAGCAGTGTTGGAGCTATTGGCGTTGAAAGAACGACCGGTAGAGAAGGGTTTGATCCTGATTGCGGCCGATATCCGCATGTTCAACCCATTCATCTATCATTTGGACGATTTACAGCGCCAGCGGTTAAAAAATTCCTGGCCCGGCCCGCGTACCTGGCTGGTGCCGAATAATGGGCTGACACCCCCCTGGATTACTGGCAATTTTAGCAGTGTGGCTTTGCGGGTGACCGATCATCCGGTTGCCGCCGGTCTATCCCGCGCCTTTGGTGGACCTTTGGTTTCCACTTCCTGCAATCCCCAGGGGATGCCTCCTGCTACCTCGATCCATCAGGTGCGACACTACTTTGGTAACCAGTTGGATGCAATTACATCGGGTGCGGTTGGTAAACGCAAATCCCCCTCGGAGATACGCGACCTGTTGACCGGCGAGATAGTACGTCCAGGTTGATTGACATCAAACCACTGCCAACTAGTTTTTCCCCTTTCGCTGTCGGCCGCGTAGAATGGCGGCCTTTCTGACTAGCCGAACCGCTAAGGAAACTACCATGACGAATTCCCATGGGCCGGATAAAGCCGCCGTCAAAGCCTATTTGCTGGATTTGCAAGATCGTATTTGCAACGCCCTTGCAGCGGAAGATGGTGGTGCGCAATTTATTGAAGATAACTGGACGCGCGCCGAAGGTGGTGGTGGACGCTCCCGGGTACTCACCCATGGTGCGGTGATTGAAAAAGGCGGGGTTAACTTTTCCCATGTGTACGGGACCCAGATGCCCGCCTCTGCGACAGCGCATCGACCTGAATTAGCTGGTCGCGCTTTTGAGGCCATGGGGGTGTCGCTGGTAATTCACCCGCACAATCCCTACGTGCCTACCAGTCACGCCAATGTCCGTTTTTTTATCGCCGAGAAAGAAGGGGCTGCGCCAGTCTGGTGGTTCGGTGGTGGTTATGATTTGACACCCTATTATGGCAATGAAGCCGATGTGATCCATTGGCACCAGACCGCCAAAAATGCCTGCGATCCGCTTGGGGAACATCTCTATCCCAGATTTAAAAAATGGTGCGATGAATATTTTTATTTAAAGCATCGTGATGAGGCGCGTGGTGTCGGAGGACTATTTTTCGATGACTATAATGCTGAAAGTTTTGCGCACAGTTTTGCAATGATGCAAGCCGTAGGTGACAGCTATTTACCCGCCTACCAGCCAATCGTAAGTGCGCGTAAAGCTATGCCTTTTACGGAGCGCGAGCGGGATTTCCAACTGTACCGCCGTGGCCGCTATGTGGAATTTAATCTGGTTTATGATCGCGGTACTTTATTTGGTTTACAAACTGGTGGGCGCACAGAGTCTATCCTGATGTCATTGCCTCCGCTGGTGCGCTGGGAATATAGCTGGCAACCGGAAGCGGGTAGTGCCGAAGCTGAACTCTATGAAAAATTTTTACCGCAGCGCGAATGGCTGAAATAAATTTCAGCCAGCGTTGATAACTGTTTTATGTTTTATTGTTGGACAATCCATGACTGATTTATATGCCGTGTTTGGCAACCCGATTAACCACAGCAAATCACCCCACATCCATCGCCAGTTTGCCGAGCAAACCGGACAGGATATGCACTACACCAAACAGTTGATAAATGAAGGTGAGTTTGAGCAGGCGATACAAGATTTTTTTGCGCAGGGCGGCAAGGGATTGAATATCACCGTGCCATTTAAATTAAAGGCATTTGATTTTGCCCAAAAGCGCACGGCGCGCGCAGAGCGTGCCGGGGCTGTTAATACGCTGGCGCGTTTAAGCGATGGCAGTATCCTCGGCGACAACACCGACGGTATCGGTATGATCCATGATATGCACAACCTCGGCTGGGAACTTGAAGGCAAACGTATATTAATCCTCGGAGCTGGCGGCGCGGTGCGCGGCATTTTGCAGCCACTGCTGGAAGAAAAGCCGGCACAAGTAATAATCGCCAACCGTACGCAAAGCAAAGCGGAAGAGTTGGCAAGAAGCTTTCATGACCTTGGCGATGTGCATGCAAAATCTTTCGATCAATTGCAAGGTGAAATATTTGATTTGGTGATTAACGGTACCTCGGCGAGCATGCAAGGTGAATTGCCGCCGCTGCCGGATAATTTGCTCGCTGCCAATGCTTGTTGTTACGACATGATGTACGGCCCCGAACCAACAATTTTTTTGCGCTGGGCCAGAGAGCGTGGCGCTGCGCAGGTTGCTGACGGCTTGGGCATGTTGATTGGGCAGGCGGCTGAGGCTTTTTATTTGTGGCGCCAGATCCGCCCGGAAGTGGTGCCGGTGATTACCGCTATGCGCCGACAGATCGCCGAGAAAAAATAATACCTTTACACCCGGGTATTTATTGTCCGGGTATAATATTCCTGTTGCTCATTCCCTCGTGGCGCTATGGCTTATCTCTCGCTATTTTTTACCGCGCTTATCGCTGCCACATTTTTTCCGCTATCGTCAGAAGCACTGTTAGCCGTGCTGCTGCATCAACATTATGCACCTTGGTGGTTGTGGTTGGTGGCCACCAGTGGTAACACGTTGGGTTCCTGTATTAATTGGTACCTGGGCAAACAATGTTTGCATTGGCAAGACAAACAATGGTTTCCGTTTAAACCTGCGCAATTGCAACGTGCGCAATGCTACTTTCAACGCTATGGATTATTTTCATTATTATTTGCCTGGGTACCGGTAGTTGGTGATCCGCTCACTTTTTTTGCGGGTGTTATGCGCATCCGGTTTTGGCAATTTTTTGTACTGGTAGCACTGGGAAAATCACTGCGCTACGCGCTGGTGATTGTAGTCACCCTGAAAGTAATAAACTAATGCTTGCCAAACCAATTCGCTGCTAAACAGGCTTCGACAAACCACGCCAGTGCTTTGCCTTTATTGCCCTTGCGCCAAGCCAAATATAGCGGAATATCCGGGCGCGGTACCGAGCAATCCAGAGCAATTAAATCACCGTCCTCCAGTTCCCTTTTAATGAGATGGATAGGTAAAAACCCGACACCCACACCCATCATTTGCGCTTGTATTTTTGCGGGGGCATGGGCGACACGGATGATTTGTCGGCTCTCCAACAGACCGGATGAGCGCGCTGGCGAGCTCAGCGATGAGTCGGCAACGACAATGGTTGGGAATGCTTGAATCGCGGCGGCATCTACCGGCCCTTTGTGCAAACACAGTGGATGCCCGCGGGCAACGGCGAATACAAATTCCACTTCACCAATCAGTCGGTATTCAAAAATCCCCTTGGGCAAATCGCCGCTAGCCCCAAGTGCAAGGTCACAGCGCTCGGCAATCAACGCATCCCAGGTTCCTCCTAACACTTCTTCGTTAATGGTGATCGCTACCCGTTTGTCGAGCAGGTTAAAAGCATTGACCTGTTGCAATAGTGGTTCGAGCGGCAGGATTGTATCTTTGGCGATACGCAATTGGGTCTCCCAGCCCGACTCCAATTGCTGCACCGCCTCCTCTATCGCACTTGCGGCTTGCAATAATTGCCGCCCTTGCTCCAACAACAGGCGTCCTGCCGCCGTCAGTTGTGCACGCTGCTTGCTCCTATCAAAAAGGTTGATGTTGAGGTCGGACTCCAGCTTTTGCACTGTGTAGGACAAGGCTGATGGCACTTTGAAGAGTGCCTCCGCTGCGGCGCCAAAACTTCCTTTCCGATCAATAGCATCAAGGACTCGCAGCGCTTCAAGGGTGATGGCATGGTGCATAAAAAATGGCTTCCGCCTTATGATCAAAAATTTTGAACTAGTAGCTCAAAATCTTCCGCTTTTTTGTTGTCGGGTGCAAGCCTAATCTAGCAACAAGTGAGGCGAACAAGCAGTTAGCGCGGCGCTAAACCAACTAACCCAACATCAAATATTTCGGAGTTCATCATGAGCACAATCAACAAGATCATCGCCACCAACGACAGTTACTCAGCATTGGCATTGCGTTTACCCTTGGGAATTATCTTCGCCGCCCACGGCGCACAAAAGTTGTTTGGTTGGTTTGGCGGCTATGGTTTGGAAGGCACTGGTCAATGGATGGCATCGATCGGCCTTGAGCCTGGTGTGTTACTGGCGGCGCTGTCGGGCTCAGCGGAGTTTTTTGGCGGACTGTTCCTGATTCTTGGTTTGCTGACTCGCCCAAGCGCGCTGGTACTGGCGGCGACCATGGTGGTGGCGATCTTATCGGTGCATATCAGCAACGGCCTGTTTATGAGCAACAACGGTTATGAATTTGGTTTGGCCTTGCTAGCCGGTGCAGTTTCCCTGCTGATTTCCGGTGGTGGTCGTGCAAGTGCCGATAGCTTGATTGTTAAAAATAGCTTGATGTGAGAAATCGGTAAACAACAAGTGGAATACGCGGCGCTCGAGTGGGGCGCCTTAAAAACGAGGTGACCTATGATCAGTATCAGACGCAGTAACCAGCGTGGCAGCGCCAACTTTGGTTGGTTGAATAGCAAACATACCTTTTCATTCGGCAATTATTACGATGAGCGTCACATGGGCTTTTCAGCGCTGCGGGTGATCAACGATGATCGTGTTGCAGCTGATTCGGGTTTTGATACCCACGGTCATCGCGACATGGAAATTATCAGCTACGTACTCGATGGCGAAATCGCCCATAAAGATAGCGCCGGCAATGTCGCCACCCTGCCGCCGGGTGAATTCCAATTGATGTCAGCAGGTAGCGGTATTCGCCACAGCGAATTTAATCCGTCACTAACCAAAGACTTGCACTTCTTGCAAATCTGGATCCAGCCAAATGTGTATGGCCAGGTTCCGGGTTACCAGCAAAAAGATTTTGGCAGCAAGAAAGGCCTGACATTGGCAGTAAGTCCGGATGGTGAAGCAGGCAGTTTGATAATCAAGCAGGATGCGCGTTTGTATCAACTGCTGCTCGATGGCAATACCAGCGCCGAATTACCTGCATCCGCAAAACGAAAATATTACGTGCACGTGATTAACGGTGAGCTAGCGATTGAAGGTGAAATTGTGAAACCGGGTGATGGTGCAAAAATCGAAGACATCAATAACCTGGTTTTGATCGCGCAGCAGCAAGCGGTAAAAGCATTGGTGTTTGATTTACCGTAAACCGTTATCCGTGAAAACAGGACTGATTTTTCAGTCCTGTTCTTTGGTAACCAAAATATTCAATTCCTGCGCAAATCCTTCCAGTTTCGCACACAGCCTATCACCGGGTTTTACGGGTCCGACACCAGCCGGTGTACCGGTAAAAATCAAATCACCTTCTTCCAGTTTTATATAACGCGATACTTCGGCAATTAGTTCCGGTATCGACCACACCATGGTGCGCCAATCACCGCGTTGCACTTCTTCGCCGTTGCGGGTTAATACCAGGTCGCCATATTGTTCCAGATCTTGTAGTGCGCCGCGTTGGATTGCAGTGCAAGGCGCTGAGCCATCAAAACCTTTGGCGAGTTCCCAGGGACGGCCCAATTGTTTGGCTTGTTTTTGTATATCGCGGCAGGTCATGTCAAGACCGACGGCGAAACCAAACATATGATCTGCGGCCTCGGTGACAGAAATTTGAGTGCCGGATTTTCCAATCGCAATCACTAATTCAAGCTCATGTTCGACTTGCTGTGAAAAGTGCGGATAAATAAAATCGGTATTGTTTTGCGCTAATGCACTCTGCGGTTTAAAAAAGAAAAATGGCGGTTCGCGTTCAGGATCGTGACCCATTTCGCGCGCGTGTTCAGCGTAGTTGCGGCCGATACAAATAATTTTATTTACCAGAAATTTTTTTTCGGTTTCTCCTGCGATAGGTAATACGTATTTCATTCTGTTTCCTTGATATAAGTATCTTTAAGTTTTACATAATTATTAGCGGAGTATAAAAAAAACGATTGCTCGGATTCTTTCAGCGGACGGATTTGTTTGACCGGTGTTCCCATGTACATAAAACCCGATTCGAGCCGTTTGCCTGGTGGTACCAGCGAACCTGCGCCAATTACCACGTCATCTTCCACCGTAGCCCCATCAAGGATGGTAGAGCCTATGCCGACCAATACCCGATTGCCAATTGTGCAGCCGTGCAAACAAACTGAGTGTCCGATGGTGACATCCGCACCGATTATCAGCGGGTGACCAGCAGGGTTGTAATCACTGGCATGGGTGATGTGCAGCACCGAGCCATCTTGCACACTGGTGCGTGCGCCTATACGGATTTTATGCATATCGCCGCGGATGACGACGCAGGGCCAGACCGAGGCATCATCACCGAGTACCACGTCGCCAATAACCACAGCAGACTCATCCACAAAAACCCGCGCGCCCAATTGTGGTGAATGGCCTTGGTAATGTCTAATCGCGCCCATAGATATGCTCCTCGAAACCCTGATTGATGATGAGTGTATGATACGTCAAACAACACCTGATTTCGCCTTACGGAGCCACGCATGAGCAACCCGCTATTAGCAAGCCACACTTTGCCGCCTTTTTCCGCCATTACAGCTGCACAGGTAACACCTGCGATCAGCGAGTTAATTGCGCAGGGTCGTGCGCAACTCGCGCAATTGCTCGCCGATTTAACATGCCCGAGTTGGAAAGGGTTGGTTGCGCCGCTGGAAGCCCAAGGCGATAAGTTGGATCAGGCCTGGGCGCCAGTAAGCCATTTAAATTCTGTCGCCAACAGCGAAGAGTTGCGCAAGGCCTATACCGAAAGCGTCGCCCTGCTGACTGATTACAGTACGGAATTCGGCCAGAATGAAGCACTCTATAAAGCCTATCAGCAGCTTGCAGACAGTGAAGAATTTGCGCAATTGACCCAGGCGCAGCAGCAAACCATCAACAATGCCCTGCGCGATTTCCGTTTGGGTGGCGTTGCCTTGAACGCGGAAGATAAAAAACGTTTTGGTGATATCCAAAAACGCCTGTCGGAACTGTCCACGCAATTTTCCAATAATGTGTTGGATGCAACCCAAGCCTGGTATAAACATTTTGATAATGTTGAGGCGCTTGCCGGCTTGCCCGAATCGGCACTTGCACAAGCGGCACAGGCTGCAGCGCAAAAAGAATTGTCCGGTTATGTGATCACGCTCGATTTCCCCTCGTATTATGCCGTGATTATGTATGCCGATAATCGCGCCTTGCGTGAAGAAATTTATACGGCCTATGTAACACGCGCCTCCGCACTCGGAAAAAAATTTGATGGCACTGCCACAAATGAATTTGATAACACCGCCATCATTGCCGAGACACTGGCACTGCGCCACGAACTCGCCCAATTATTGGGCTTTACAAGCTATGCCGAGCGTTCCCTCGCCAGCAAAATGGCAGAGTCACCCGCACAGGTGCTGCAATTTCTAACTGAACTTGCACAAAAATCCAAACCCTATGCGGAGCGCGACTACGCCGAGTTGTGTGAGTTTGCAGCACGCAATGGCTGCGCTGATTTGCAATCCTGGGACACAACTTATTACAGTGAAAAATTGCGGGTAGAAAAATATTCGGTCTCGCAAGAAGAGTTGCGTCCGTACTTTCCGGCGGAAAAGGTCATCGCCGGAATGTTTGAAGTGGTACGGCGCTTGTTTGGTATAGATGTAAAACAAATTGCAGAGTTCGATACCTACCATCCGGATGTGCGTTTCTACCATATTTTCAAAAATGGTAAACAGGTCGCGAGTTTTTATCTCGACCTGTTTGCACGCGAAAAGAAAAAAGGTGGTGCCTGGATGGCTGATTGCCGTGTGCGGCGTAAAACCGATACCGGTATGCAATTGCCCGTTGCATTTTTGACCTGCAATTTTACCCCACCGGTTGGCGAAACACCGTCGCTGCTTACGCATGATGAAGTTACCACTTTGTTCCACGAATTTGGCCACGGCCTGCATCATATGCTCACACAAATCGAGGTGGCGGCAGTGAGCGGTATTAACGGCGTCGCCTGGGATGCAGTCGAATTGCCCAGCCAATTTATGGAGAATTGGTGTTGGGAGCCGGAGGCGATTCCACTAATTTCCGGCCACTACCGGACCGGCGAACCGCTGCCACAATCTTTGCTCGATAAAATGCTTGCCGCAAAAAATTTCCAGTCCGGGTTGCAAATGATCCGCCAGATTGAATTTTCGCTATTCGATTTTCGCTTGCACGCCGAGTACAACCCGGCTGCGCCCAAATCAGCGCAGGAAGTTTTGAATGAAATACGCGCGCAAGTAGCGGTGGTAAAACCGCCCGCGTTTAATCGTTTTGAAAATAGTTTCAGCCATATCTTTGCCGGCGGTTACGCGGCGGGTTACTACAGCTACAAATGGGCAGAGGTTTTATCGGCCGATGCCTATTCCCGGTTTGAAGAGGAGGGGATTTTTAATTCGCAGACGGGTGAAAGCTTCCTGCGTGAAATTTTGCAGCAGGGTGGTAGCCAGACGCCCATGGCTTTATTTAAAAATTTCCGCGGGCGCGAACCACAAATCGATGCGCTGCTGCGCCACTCGGGCATTATTGCGACCGAGGTTTCGACGGTTGGAGCCCCCGGGGAGACTGCATAATGGCATATAGCACGACACGCCGGTTTGTGGCGGGCGCGGTATGCCCGCGCTGTTCAGAAATGGATAAGTTGGTTGTCTACAACCAGGATGGCAAGGATTATCGCGAATGCGTCGCTTGCGGTTACAAAGAGGAAATGCATTTCAAACCAGTCGCCCGGGAACTGGATACTCGTGTCAACCAAACTGAAGAAGATAAAAAAGAGGCCGTACAAGTCATCAACATCCTGCCCCTTGGAAAACCCGATCATTAGATCGGGCTGTTTCCTATCCAGCATTAAAAACTGGTCTGGCCATGGGCTTTAAGTGTCGCCCATAAATTGATTTTCATTAGCGAAAAAAATTATTTCAGGAAAAATCTGAAATTTTGTCTAACCTCAATTCTAGCGGCTGCTCCTTTAATTCAGTTATTTTACTAATTAAAAAACCTGCTACTTGCGAGTAATTTTGCGCCATTGTGTGGCCTAGCGTAACAGTCATGCTTTTTTAGAGCGCTAATTGGCGTCAATTTGTTGTAGTCAATATGAACATATGATACTTGTATTCCGCCATGTCAACGCACCGGGCTATAAGCCCGACATAAGTACAACAGCGGCAATGGTTGGCGGAGGCGAGCCATAGTGCTCAGTGTGACCAGATCATCTTGTTAATAAGGTGAATGCGGATTAGTTACTCCCACTCCCGGGGTAGTAAATCCGTTTTGCAGTACCGAGAAAAAAATCCTGACCATAATTAATCCAATGGAGAGCTTCATGAACACAAGAGCACGATTCAAAAAGAAACTCATAGCAACCGTCATCGCATCCTCTGCCGTAACTGGCATGAGTGGTTATGCAATCGCACAAGATGATGGTGTAGAAGAAGTAGTAGTAACCGGTATCCGCGCCTCGTTGGAGCGCTCGATGGACACCAAACGCAATTCCGCCGGTGTGGTTGATGCCATCAGCTCAGAAGACATCGGTAAATTCCCTGACACCAACCTTGCTGAATCTTTGCAGCGTATTACCGGCGTATCCATCAGCCGTTCAAACGGTGAAGGTTCGC
>JAJQJO010000373.1 GCA_021323495.1 Cellvibrio sp.
GGAATTTTTTGTTTGATTGCATCTATATCGTCTTGCGTGAGACGAATTTGTCGCCCTTTAGGCAGACCTTTATAGGCAAGCTGGGTGACATTGGACGGCCATAAAAAAACCACGTTTTTGCGATCGCCAAATAAACCATCCACATTAATACTGTAGCCCTGGCCAAAGCCCAGCATTATCACCAACATAAAAATGCCCCAGAAAACCCCGAACGCCGTCAGGCCAGTGCGCACTTTTTGTTTTTTTAACGCAGCAAAGATTTCTTGCCACTTGTCCCAATCAATCCAGGTGAATTTCATTATTTTATTCTGCTCTCATCGCTTCGATTGGCATGATGCGCGCAGCGCGCAATGCAGGCATTAAGCCCGCTAATACTCCGGCAATAACCAGCAACAGCAGTGCACCCAATGCAATTTTCAAATCAATTTCCGGCTGCTGGAAATAAGGCAATTGAATATTCAATTTTTCCAAAATAGTAGCGACACCTTCCAGCAGCACCACACCTATAATCAACCCGCTATAACCGGCCACACTGGTTACTAAAATGGATTCACATAAAAGGCTGCCGACAATGGAGAATGGATTTGCGCCGAGGGCTTTGCGAATACCAATTTCGCGGGTGCGCTCGCGTACGGTAATAATCATAATGTTGCTCACGCCTACAATGCCAGCAAGCAAAGTGCCTATACCAACCAACCAGATAAACAAATTCAACCCATCAAAGGTTTCTTTCACGTCCTGGGTAACCCGTGCGTAATTCATAACGTAAATTGCGCGGTTGTCATTGGGCGCGATGTGATGACGCTCCTTGAGAAAGTTAACAATTTCGTCTTCCAGCGCTACGCCATCAACACCGGCTTCAGGGCGCACTGCAAGCAGATCAACATAGGTGCCACCACCAAAGGTTTTTTTAAACGCACTTACCGGTAAATAAACACGTTCCGACATACGCCCCTGATTGCCCTTGTCGAAAAAAATCCCCACCACCTTGAAAATGACTCCATTGACCTGGATATCTTTGCCGAGGGGATCTTCGCCCGCCGAAAATAATCGTTCCTGCACACGTGTACCAATCACGCAGACTTTTCGGCTATCTTCTTTATCAAAATAATTCAGACGGCGGCCATTATTAAATTCGACTTTCTCTTTGATATTAAAATATTGGTCGGCAACACCCAGCACCTGAAACACACCCGAGCGGGTGCCGTTGTTTACCAAAATATCGGAGTTAATAAAATTGCCGAGCGGATTTTCACTGGAGAGATAGCGTACACCGGGGATATTCTGGCGGACCGCCGCCATGTCCTCCTCGGTAAAACGGATGTGCCGACCGACTGAAAAACCCCGGTAGGGGATAGAGGTGATATAGGGTTGGATCCACATGGAGTCGGCCGTATCGTTGAAGTTGCCCTCCAGAAAAGCCTTTTCCATCCCCCGCCCGGCACCGAGCAACAGGATCAACATGAGGATGCCCCAGAACACACCAAAGGCGGTAAGCCCGGTGCGCAGCTTGTTCTGGCGCAGGCTAAAGAGAATTTCTTGCAGGCTATCCATGGTGATTTCCCAATCGAGTGGCCGTGATCTAGCGGGTGCTTAGCGGGTTTGACGCACCCGTCATCCTATTGGATTCACTTCCAAAGACTTATTTGCGGCACACAAATCGCCGCCCCGTTTCAGAACGGCAAATTAACACAGAGTTCCGCGCCAGGGTAAATTTGATTATAAGTCGCCTGATGGGATAAAACTGCCTGCCAGTAACACTCTGGCAGGCAGACTTACGCGGAGCAACCAAACTCCCAGGTTGGGGGGTATGGAGGTTTGGCAACTCCGGTTAATTAGAGGCGTATTAGCAGGTTTTAGATTCAATAAAAAAGCGCAGTCATTACTGACTGCGCTTTCCGAGGTTTATGAAATAGGTTAGTTAACTAACTGCCCCGCTACGATTCACGCCATTAATCAGCGCTTTCACTGCTGAAGTAATAATATTGCGATCCTGCCCCACACCGTAAACAGGCTTTCCGTTTTTCACTTTAATTTCCACATACGTCACTGCGGCAACATCCGAACCTTCGCCAATCGAATGTTCATGGTAGTCAATCACACTTACTTCACCATCAATAAACTGGCTGATCGCATGAGCTGCTGCATCAATTGGTCCATTGCCACTGCCACTGATTTTTACCGTTTGGTTTTGGTGTTGGGCGTGGATAACAATATCAACTTGATGACTATCATCCTGCTCGGCATTTTCGTTTGATCTAAAGGTACTTGATTGATAAGTGATAGGTGAATTCACCGCAAAATATTCATCGTTAAAAATTTTAACGATATCGCTACCTTTCACTTCCTTACCGGTGCTGTCACTGACTTTTTGCACGGCGCCGCTAAATTCAATTTGCAAACGACGTGGCAATTGCAAGCCGGCCTCTTGCTGCAACAGGAAACTCACGCCGCCTTTACCCGATTGTGCATTCACACGCACAACTGCATCGTAACTGCGATTCAAATCCGCCGGATCAATCGGCAAATACGGGACTTCCCACAAAGTGTTTTTCTTCTGAACTGCAAAACCTTTTTTAATTGCATCCTGATGCGAACCGGAGAAAGCTGTAAATACCAATTCGCCGGCATAAGGATGACGTGGATGCACCGGCAATTGGGTGCATTCTTCATGTAGCTTGCGCACTTTATCGATATCAGAAAAATCCAGACCGGGGTGAATACCCTGCGAATACAAATTCAACGCAAGCGTTACCAGATCTACGTTGCCAGTGCGCTCGCCGTTACCAAACAAACAACCTTCTACACGATCGGCACCCGCCATTACCGCCAATTCTGCTGCTGCAACCGCAGTGCCGCGATCATTGTGCGGATGCACACTGATAATAATGGAATCGCGGCGATTGATATTGCGATGAACCCATTCGATTTGATCGGCATAGGTATTGGGGGTATTCATCTCAACTGTTGCGGGCAAATTCAAAATCAATTTCTTTTGCGGCGATGGATTCCAAATCTCCACCACTGCATCGCACACGTCTTTTACCAATTCAATTTCAGTGGATGAAAATACTTCCGGCGAATATTGGAAAGTCCAATCTACTTCCGGTGCTGTTGCGGTCAATTCTTTACACCACCTGGTGCCTTGGATGGCGATATTTTTTACGCCCTGTTCATCGGTGTTGTACACAATTTTGCGGAACGCTGGTGCGAGTGGATTGTACATGTGCAAAATTGCACGCTTGGCCCCGCGCAAACTTTCCACGGTTTTTTCGATCAAGTCGTAACGCGCCTGTACCAATACTTCGATAGTGACATCGTCGGGAATTAAATTTTCTTCAATCAGGATACGAGTGAAGTTGAAGTCAATTTCACTTGCTGAAGGAAAACCGATTTCGATTTCCTTAAAACCAATCGCGACCAGTTCTTTGAACATACGCAATTTGGTCGCAACAGACATAGGGTCAATCAGCGCCTGGTTGCCATCGCGCAGATCAGTGCTCATCCAGATCGGTGGTTTTTCAATGTGCTTATTAGGCCATTGGCGGTCGGGCAAGGACACGCCGACAAAACGCTGGTATTTACTGGATGGATTGGAAAGCATGATCGACTCCAAATTTGTGCGTGGGATTTTGTATGGAGAACCTCTGAATAATCTGCCGGGTAAGCGATTATTCAGAGGTTCCCATGAGCTGTAGTAAGTTCTTGTGCTTTTCGCCGTTTTGTGACGATGGGGTCGATGCAAAGCTCGGTGTGGTCAGATA
>JAJQJO010000374.1 GCA_021323495.1 Cellvibrio sp.
ATGAAAGCATTGAAAAATTATGTGCGTGAATTTTCCGAACAAGCGCAATTACCGGCCGAAGTATTAATCCGTAAAAAAGATTACGAAACACTGGTGCGATCAGGCATGAATGGCGGTGAATATCAATTGCCCGCACGTTTGTTAGGTTGGCGTTTCGCCTTGATTGGTGAGGGCTTGTTACAACTGGTCCAGGCACAGATCAAAAATACTGAAATTTTTTAAATCCGAAACTACTTCCTATGAAAATTATTTGCGAAATTTACCGCAGCCCAAAAGAAGAGGGGATGTACCTCTACGTGAAAAAAGAAGAGGGCTTAAGCAAGGTGCCTGACGAATTGCTAAAAATGTTTGGCAAACCGCAACAGGCGATGGTGTTGTTATTGACCCCCGGGAAAAAATTGGCCCACGCCAGCGTAGAAAAAGTCGCTGAGAGCCTGGAAGAAAAAGGTTTTTATTTACAGTTGCCACCGCGGAGTGAGCGCGATCCGGAAGCTGAGCGTTTACGTGCGCTCAACTCCAAATTGTCTGGTCACTAATTCGGGCTCTCTTGCTATTCATTCGGACAGGTTATGGCACAACAGGTTTTTTGGCTGGCTAAAACGCTCGCGCAGATGTCAACAGAGGAATTTGAATCCCTCTGCGACGGGTGCGGCAAATGCTGCTTGCATAAATTGGAAGACGAAGACACGGGCGATGTTTACTACACCAAGGTTGCCTGTCGCTATCTGGATCATGACACCTGCCGCTGTCAGGAATACACTGATCGTCAGCGCCTGGTAGAAGCTTGCGCAGTGCTGGCTCCGGAAACGGTAAAAGATACCTATTGGCTGCCAGAGACTTGTGCATATCGTTTGGTCGCAGAAGGTATTCCACTGTTTGACTGGCATCCACTGATATCGGGCGATCCCGAATCAGTACACACTGCAGGCATATCCGTCCGTGGTCGGGTAGTGCATGAAAACACCGTCAATCCGGATGATATGGAAGATTATGTTGTGCGTTGGGTTAATTAACGGGTTCACTGAATGGAGCGTTATTTGTGGAAAATATGACTGACTATCAATATGCCTGGATGATGTATCTGGTAGGTGCGATCGGCTGTAGCCTCGCAACCTGGCTGTTATTCCGTCGCGCTGGCCGTGCCTGGGTACATTTTTTTGTAATTACGGTGATGGTGATTTTGTTTACCCCCTACGCTATCGATGCAGAACAAATGATTATGGCACCGGCAATCTACAGCATGGTGTTTGGTTATTTTGATGGGGGTTTTATCAGTATCAAGCCGATCCTGAAAGTCATGCTCGGAATTTGGATTTGCACCTTGATTTTATCCTTGCTCTACCAATTGTTGACGCGGGGGCGTGCCCAGGCAGCAAAGGAGCAGGATTATCATCACCAGGGCCATCGCACCGGGCAGAGTCGCACCAGCCAAAGCCGCACAGAACGAGGCCGCACAAACCAAAAAGGGTATGTAGGTCAGGAAGATCAGGACGATTACGATTATTCGCCCGCCGAAACCCGCCGCGCTTCCAGCCGCGGCTTGAGCCGTGAAGAGCGTATCGCCCGCGACGAACTCTTACATGAAGAACCGATCCGCGCTATACGTTAGTTGTTTTGTTTTCCCACTCCAAAAGGCCAGCCTCAGTGCTGGCTTTTGATTTTGGAGACGCGCTTTTTATTAAATGGATATTGCGTCCCAAATGGCGAATTGGCTGCAAGCTGCTATAACTAATGGCGATATCAGCGCAAAAAAGTTGCAGGTGATAGCAACGCGCTGGAGCGATTTTTTATGGGAATTCTCATGCGCCATCTTATTCATTTATTAATTTCTTACCTCCTTCTCGCTCCTGCTGCGCACGCGGATGAGCTTGCCAAACCCTTGCCTGCCGATGTCCGGGTGGTTATTGATATTTCCGGCAGTATGAAAAAAACCGATCCGGAGAATTTGCGTAAGCCCGCCGTGGATTTAATTGTGCGGCTCCTGCCTGATAACAGCAAAGCCGGTCTCTGGACCTTCGGCCAGTCAGTCAATATGTTGGTGCCGCACCGGGTAGTCGACCAAGCCTGGCGCAGTGAAGGCGCGCAAAAAGCGACGACCATCAATTCGGTTGCCATGTTTACCAATATTGGCGCTGCCCTTGAGAACGCAACTGAAGATTACGCAACTCCGGAGCAGGGTTATCGCCGCAATATCATTTTGTTGACCGATGGTGTGGTGGATATCAGCAAGGAAGCCGTTGTGAATTTAAATGAGCGCAGACGTGTCCTCACCGAATTGCTGCCACGCTTGAAAGCATCCGACTACCGCATCCACACCATTGCACTCTCTGGTGATGCTGATCACGAGTTGATGAAAAAATTGTCTATCGCCACTGATGGCATTTATGAAGTTGCCGATACGGCCGACGAATTAATGAGCACTTTTTTGCGAATTTTTGACCAGGCTGTTCCTGCTGAACGTATTCCCCTGGATGAAAACGGCTTTTTGGTGGACGCGAGTATCCAGGAATTCACAGCGCTCATCTTCCGCCGCGCAGAAGTGCCTGCCACGATTATTATTGCGCCCGATGGCAAGGAGTACAGTGGCACTGACCCCAAAAATAATGTCAATTGGTATCGCACGGGAAAATACGATCTGATTACCGTACAACAGCCAGTCACGGGGCAGTGGAAGGTTAAAACGGAAATGGCCCCCGGCAGCCGCGTTACAGTGGTCAGTAATCTGGAATTGGTGGTAGCGCCGCTGAAAAGTAATATCAAATCCAACCAATCTTTGGCACTGGCCTATTCATTTCGGGAAAATAACCAGACTATTACCAATAAGGATTTCCTCGGGTTGTTGAGTGGAAAGGCATTAATTTCCAATCCTGATTCCCATGAGGTCACTGAACTGGAACTGACTTCCAGCGCGTCCGGGGATGGTGTTTTCCATCATGAATTGAAAGGTTTTGGCGTCGAGGGTACGAACGATGTCCGCATTGTGATTGATGGAAAGACGTTCAAGCGCGAGTTTATCCATCACCTCAATATTAGCGACTCCGCCTTTAAGTTGGAAAAACGCCTGGATGACACCGCAGGCAAAAAAACCTATGTGTATACCTTGACTGCTGATGTAGAAGTGGTCGATACAGACAATACCCAAGTAACTGCGGTGATCCGGAATTCAAAAGACAATAACCTGGAGCGGCAACTGAATAGGATCGGCAAGGATCATTGGGAGTTCTCTTTTACCCCTGAGCAAGTCGCGCGTTACGAAATAAGTATGCAAGTGGATGGTAAACAGCTTGATGGCAGTCCACTCACTGAAACCATTAAGGCGGATCAATTTTATTTCCCGGATGAAGCTGCGGTACTGGCGGCGGAACAACCAACAAGTGAAGCTGCGGCATCATCAGTCGCAAGCGAACCTGTAGTTGAACCTGCGGCAGTGGAGGCCACGCCTGAAGGTACCTCGGATGACCTATGGCTTTACCTCAGTATCGGCGTGGGTAATTTGTTGGTACTGGTGCTGGGTTATGTTGCCTACCGCCTGATTGCAGGTAAGGGGGATAAAGATGAGCTGGATGAAATTGAAAAAACCCTGACAACCAATACTGGTGATTTGAAAAAGGCAGCAGGTAAAAAAGCGGCTATTGATGTATCGGATGATGGCCAGATGGGAGACATACCTATGAATGATGGTCCCCCGGGCAACACCTCGCCCCCGGATCCGGGTATGCCGGATGATTTGATGGCGGACAATCT
>JAJQJO010000045.1 GCA_021323495.1 Cellvibrio sp.
CCACGCCTGTATCCAGCCTCATATCGTCGAGCAAAGCCAGTGTTGCCAGTTCAATGGCAAGCAGTAAATCCAGTTCCAGCATTGCGACTGTTTCCAGCATTAAATCGTCAAGCGTATCCAGCGTGGCTCTTTCAAGTGCTGTGAGTATTATTTCATCCAGCAAATCCAGCGCGGCCAGCTCTGTTTCGTCAAATTGTTTGGGCAATATCAGTGCGGCAAAAACTTATTATGTTTCGCACAATGGCTCTGCCAATGGCGATGGCAACAGTTTTACCAGCGCGATGGACTTAACCACTGCTTTGGCTGCGGTAACGGCAGGCCAAATGTTGTTGTTGGAACCCGGTACCTACACAGTGCCTTACGCGGCAGGCGTAGCGAATACGATCAAGCTTTCCAAATCGGGAACCGTAAGTGCGCCTATTCGTGTGGTAGCGGCTAATTGCGGGCGCGCCGTGATTGATTTTTCGTTCCCTGAACAGCAATGGGTGCAGGATTCTTATGGCATTTCATTAACCGGCAGCTATTGGTATTTCAAAGGGATTGAAATTACCCGCGCCGGTTATCAGGGTGTGTATGTAACCGGCAAATACAACACCTTTGAAAATTGCGCTTTCCACAACAACCGCAATACCGGTTTGGAGATTAACAAAGGGGGCGCTTACACCACAGTGATTAATTCTGATGCCTATCGCAATTACGATCCGAAAAAACTGGGTAGCATGGCCGATGGTTTTGGCCCGAAACAAACCCAGGGCCCAGGTAATAAATTTATCGGCTGCCGCGCCTGGGAAAATTCCGATGATGGGTTTGATATGTTCGATAGCCCGGAAGTGGTAACAGTGGAAAATAGCTGGGCGTTCCGCAACGGTGTGGATATTTGGAACTATGGCGGTTTCACCGGCAATGGCAACGGTTTTAAACTGGGCGGTAATGCGGTAGTAGCAAAAAACCGCATTACCAATTCAGTGGCTTTTGACAATAAACATTATTTCCGCAATAATATTTCGTTATCGGGCCCGGTGAGCATCGCTAATGCCGATGCTAAAAATAATTCCTGGGATACCGGGCCTTTGGCAATTGTATCTGACTTTATCAGTCTGGATTTATCACTGGCAACCGCCGCGAGAAATCCGGATGGCTCACTGCCAAATAACAATCTCTTTAAATTAACCGCGACCAGTGCGTTGATTGATAAGGGGGTGAACGTCAGCTTGCCCTACCTTGGCAATGCGCCGGATTTAGGTGCGTTTGAAAAGCAATAAAAGTAAATGATTTAAAAAGCCGTGCGTGGATAACCGCGCACGGCTTTTTTATTTAGAGCGCTGCATCTGCAGGTGTTCTGTGGTGACAATATTTGGAATCCCTGTTTAGTTTGCGCCCATAATCACAGCATTATTTAACCGGTGTACTATCCTTCAATTTCCACGGCATAAGCATTTTCCCTTCTGTATAAAAAATGCATCGGTATCACAATAACAGCGAGCGCAAAGTCTCTCGCTACTGATAAATAAAAAAATCGACCGCATTACTTCATTAGATAGCATGCAGCTATTTCGCACATTTTTTATTGCGAATTGGTTGCCGCTATTTCCTTAACAATAAATGCTTATACGTTTGGAGAATTCTATGCGTGCTTTCCGATTAATCTTTGTTTTAATGATGGGTATTGTTGCCAGCACCGCGTCGGCAGCAAATCGTCCCGCCGGTTATATAACGATATGCAACGAGGGGAAAACCTGTTCTGTTGCCGGATCAACTTTGGTTGCTTACGGCCGCGCTGATAAATTCACCTACAAAACCCTGAGCGGTAGTTTTGTTTGTGGGGAGGTTACTTTCGGTTCCGGTACTAAAGTCGCTGGCGGCACGAATGAATGTTCTATTCCTTCGGGTACGGCAACCTCAAGCAGGTCCAGTGTGCCCAGCTCCCCTAGTACATCCCGAGCTTCCAGCAGCACACCATCGAGTGTGGCGAGTTCGCTGCCGCCATCAAGCTCATCCATTATTTCCAGCGCAATTAGTTCGAGCACTACCAGTTCATCACCCAGCAGTGTGGTGCCATTGCCAGTGGGTGACGGTTTAATGGGCTGGGGCAGCGTGCACGCCGATGGTTTACCGACCGGTGGCGCAGGAGGCCAAACCTGTACCGCAACATCACTGGCCACGCTGCAAGCCTGTATCAGTACCGCAAGCAGTGGCAGCAATAAAACCGTCCCCTGGATTATCTACGTGAAGGGTTATATTGACGGGGCAACCAACTCCGACACCACCGGCTTTACCCAACTGCGGATTAACCGCGATAGCACCTCGCTGATCGGCGTGATAGAAAATGGCCTGGTACCAACACTTAATGCAGTCTGGATTACTGTGGGTGCCTATAAAAATATCATTGTGCGCAATTTGCGTTTCGTTTCCGGAAAAGATACCGGTTGGTCGTATGAAAGTTTTTCCAGGTGCACTTACATCGATAAAGATTATTGCGCATCCAATGCGGACCCGGATAGCTTGACCTTACAAGGTGTACAGCGCGCCTGGGTTGATCACTGCGAATTTACTGACGGTGCGAATTTTAATGGCGTGAATCCAAATAAAGCGTTTTACAAGATGTACGACGGTTTGCTGGATATTAAAAAAGGGTCGGATTTTATTACGCTCTCGTACAACAAATTCAGCAATCACGATAAATCCATGTTGATTGGCTCCAGTGATGTCAACGATGGGGAGTATCGCATTACCTTTTATCGCAACTGGTTCCACTACACCGGCCAACGTACACCGCGTATCCGCAATGGACAGGTACATCTGCTTAACAATTTATATGAGGGAGTAAAACGCACCACCGAGGACCGCCCTTACCACATGACCTATGCAGTGGGATTGGGCTTTAACGGCAAGGCTTATTCCGAGCACAATGCGTTTGACATCCAGGGCGCTGCGGCGACCGACCTGCTATCGGCGAACTTTGATGCATGGAGCCAATACTTTACCGACATAGGCTCCTGGCTCAATGGCGCACCGGTGGATCTGAATGCGGTGGCGGCCAGTGTGATCAACGCGCAAAATATTGCGGAAAAAGATACAAAGCCATTCCTCGGCCCGGTCACCTGGTCACCGCGCGATCATTACGCATACAGTCCGTTAACGACTGTGGATGAGGTACGTCGTCTGGTGAAAGCCAACGCCGGGGTTATCCAATAATCCCCTGATCCTGGGTTAATACTTATATCTATTCACTTTCGTTGGAACATTTGCCATGGATGGCTCCACCCCCACAAACAAATTTTTCAATAAGATTGCCCGGTGTTTGATAATCGCTTAGTTTAGGCCAGTCGCACTTAACGCCACGGAATTGATTATGTACCTCGGGGAAAAACTGAAACCACAACTTATACAATGGATTCACGCTAACCATTGGGAATATAGCGAATGGTTGTACGCCGCTATAGTGGCGGGTATTTTTTTGATAACGGCGGTAGTGCTGCATCTTCTATTGCATTCGGTGCTATTGCGGAGCATTAAACGCCGGCTTAATAAAACGCAAACTTTTTGGAGCCTGGCGGTCACCGAACACAAATTACTCAAATATTTCGCGCTGGTTTTCCAGGGCCTTGTACTTCTGGCGCAAGCCCGCCTCTGGCTGCCCAATGACTCGGAAATGTTTGGCCTGGTCAGCACGCTCGCAAATTTATGGATATTGTTTTATTCCGTTCTATCGATTTTTTCCCTGTTGAATGTTGTAGAAAGCATTTTCAAATCCGGTAGCCAAAAACACAATCTGCCTGTGCGCGGCATGTTGCAGAGCGTCAAATTGATTGCCGCGCTGACGGCTGTTATTTTTGCGATCTCCCTGCTGATCGGTGAATCCCCCCTTATTTTGCTCAGCGGGCTGGGGGCGATGACGGCGGTATTCCTGTTGGTGTTCAAAGATGTATTGCTCGGTTTTGTCGCGGGCATCCAACTTTCGGCGAATGACATGCTCGCACTCGGGGATTGGCTGGAGATGCCCAAGTACAACGCCGATGGCGAAGTGATTGATATCAGCCTGACCACCGTCAAAGTGCGCAACTGGGATAACACCATCACTACCATCCCGGCCTATTCGTTGATTGCCGACTCATTTAAAAATTGGCGCGGCATGAGTGAGTCGGGTGGACGGCGGATCAAACGCGCAGTTCTTATCGATGCTACCAGCGTCCAATTTTTACAGCCGGAAGATATCGTGCGGTTGCGCCGTACCGCCTTGTTAAGTGACTACATTGAGCAAAAAATTACCGACATTGAAGCGGAAAATCGGCAGTCCGGGCTGGATTTAAGCTCGCCAGTCAATGGGCGCCGCCTGACTAATCTGGGGACTTTTCGCGCTTACCTGACCGTATATTTACGCCAGCACAAATCCATCCATACCACCATGACGCAGCTGGTGCGCCAACTCGCCCCCGAGCCGAATGGTATCCCGTTGGAAATTTATGCCTTCGCCAATGACACCGGCTGGGTCAATTACGAAGCTATCCAGGGCGATATCTTTGATCATATTTTCGCAATACTGCCGGAGTTTGGCCTGCGGGTTTACCAGGCCCCCTCAGGCCATGATATGCAGCACATAAACGCTTACCAGCAGCTGAGCCAGCCATAACAAGCTAATTAACCGTGGCCGAAACTGCCGTATGTAGCGAATAGAGCGCTTGAATTTGCGGCCCAATACCCAACGCCATCCAGATTCTGTTCAGGCAGTGCCGGATTGCCAGGATGGCGGGCTAGCGCATCACATAGGCATCATAATCGTTGCGCAGGCCACGCCAATACTCAATTGCAATCAACAATGCAAATCCCATACAACCGGCGTAGATCGTCATTACATAAATGTAGGACGCTACATTGTTCCATGGTCGCGCAATACCGAGGTAGCAGGCGTATAACCAGGACACTCCCGATATTGTCGCCGTCACCAGGATCAAAAACTGCTCGCTCACCCCTTGGCCGATAAAACCTTTTGCTGATATTAATTTGGGAAAACTGTAATAGTGCAGGAACAGTCCGTTGAGGGTGAGAATGCTCACCACAGTAAACTTGGCCCAAAGTTTCTGGTTCATTAGATAAGCCGGATTGTCGAGAAAACCCTGCACCACCAATCCCAGACCGCTTATCCATAAAATAACCAGGGCAACAAAAACCATCCCGGCACTTTTTTGCAAGTCGCCAACGGCTTCTGTGTCCATGGGACGACCACGCTGTTTCGACAGAGCCAAGTCCTGGATTAATAGTATGCCCACAGCAATGCAGGCGGCGATAAGGTGAACGTAAACCAAAAGGGTTTTCATAGGTCAGATGCCTCTATTTTTATCATGATGAGGTGCCGCCTGTAGGGAGGCGCCGTGCTAACAGTAATCGCGCTCCCGGCGTTACTGCCAGGCCATTATCAAATGGAATATCCGGACAATTCTTGATGTAAAACAAATAGACACTACGCCAATCCGGCCAGACCAGATTCCGGCAAGGCACATGCAATTTATTTTTTTATCCATGGAAACACCAGGTGGATAACGGGGGGCATATCCCCTTGAAGTTAGCTGCATTCACCCCCACATCCGCGCCTACACCATGTTAGGCAATTGGGGTCGATAAGGTTATGAGCGAACTTTTTATCCTGCAAAACCAGGACAAACTCTTTCTTGGCCGCCAGAACAACTGGCTGGATGGACGCGATCTGGCCGCACTGTTCAAAACCGCGCATAAAGATGAAGCCATCAACCAGATGTTTGAGGCAAGCTCCAAAGATTACCGGCAGCGCATCAAAGTAATAAGTTGTCCCGCAAACGAAAAAGGCCTGCCACAGATCGATCCTGACTTATTGCCCGAGCCATTACCCAAAGCCGGTAAGGATTTATTTGAAACATTGGCAACGGTGCCCGATGCCGCACATGAATCGGCAGCACCAACGCCCCAAGCCGATTTATCCTGAACTTTGCCAATGTCCTCGCCCCTTGCGGCCTACCTGATTGCTCTTGCAGCTAAAGGAAATTGAAGTGTCTTTATCCGAGGGTCTACCCCAAAACCTGTCAACCGCCCTGCTCGCGACCTTTGCTGAACCGGCCAATAATGCCAGCCTGCGCGGAATCCTGCGTGGATTGGAAAAAGAAAGCCTGAGAGTCACCCCGCAGGGTACCCTGGCGCAGACTGAACACCCGCGCGCGCTCGGTTCGGCACTTACCCACCCGCATATCACCACCGATTACAGCGAAGCCCTGCTTGAATTTATTACCGAGCCGTTTGCTGATGTGGAGCATCTGCTCGCCCAGCTGGACGATATCCATCGCTTTACCTATCAACAGCTGGCAAGCAACCGCGAGCGACTCTGGCCAGCGAGCATGCCCTGTATCCTGGGCAGCGATAATGAAATCCCGGTGGCGCGCTATGGCAGCTCTAATAGCGGCCGAATGAAAACGGTGTATCGCGTTGGCTTGGGGCACCGCTATGGCCGCGCCATGCAAACCATCGCGGGCATTCATTACAATTTCAGTTTGCCTGACGATTTCTGGCGCGCATTGCAAAACCAGAGCGGCGACCAGCAAACATTGCAGGATTTTAAAACGGCACGTTACTTTGGTTTGATTCGCAATTTTCGCCGCAACTTTTGGCTGCTGATTTATTTATTTGGTGCATCGCCTGCGGTTTGCTCTTGTTTTGTCAACAATCGCGCGCACAAATTGCAACCGTTTCCCGCCGCCCCACAGACCATGTATCTACCCTACGCCACATCGCTGCGCATGGGCGACTTGGGATATCAAAGCGATGCACAGAAAAGTCTGGTGGTCGATTACAACAACCTCGACGACTATTTAAAAACCCTGTGCGGCGCTATCACCCAAAGCCATCCGGCCTACGAGCAAATCGGTGTTAAAGATGGCGCGGGAGCTTACCAGCAGCTCAACAGCAGCTTACTTCAAATCGAAAATGAATTTTATTCGAGCATCCGCCCCAAGCGCACTACCGAACGTGGTGAAACGGCGTTGCAAGCGCTGCGTTTGCGCGGTGTGGAATATGTGGAAGTGCGCTGCGTCGATTTAAATCCCTATGAGCCTCTGGGCATTACCATCGAACAGATGGAAGTGATGGATGCATTTTTGCTCTACTGTCTATTGAGCGATAGCCCTGAAAAGGATGAGCGCGAATTTTATCAGGGGCAGGAAAACCAAAAGCGCATCGTGAATAGTGGGCGCGCGCCGGCTCTGGAACTACTGCGGGGCGACCACAGTGTATCTATGCGCAGCTGGGCGCAAGAAATTTTGCAAGGTAGCAACGCCTGCGCTGAATTGCTCGACCAAGCCAAAGGTGGCAATGGTTATCGCCAGGCAATAGCATTGCAATTTGCAAAACTTGAAAATGCGGAGTTGACACCCTCGGCACGTGTACTGCGCGATATGACCAGCGCCAACCAAAGCTTTTATGCGCACACCCTGGCATTGGCGGAGCAGCATCGCGTTTTCTTTGAGACCCATCCCCTCAGCGCAGAAAAATATGCAGAATTTGCGCAAATGAGTGCGCAATCGTTACAGACCCAAACGGAATTGGAAACACAGCAGCAAGTTAACTTCGATCAATATCTGGAAAATTATTACCGCCAGTATCACGGTTGCAGTTGCGGGGCTTAATGAGCAGGGAAAACCGGATCAGCCGCGCACAACAAAATAAGCCGCTGATCCGCACCGTTATTTTTGCACAACAAAATTATTGAAAAACAAATCCGACGCTGGCCCCTTAACCGGTTTGATATCCGCGATGGACGGTACTGCCGCCGCCTCCGCTGATTTATTCCCGGCCTCTTTTGTTTCATTATGCATTGCAGTCCCGGCACTATCGTCCTTTGCATCAGCATTTTTCACAGCAGTGCCATCGTTAGTTTCACTTTTTTTGATAGTTTCCTTTCCATGCGCAGCTTCGCTGTGTTTTTCATCATGCTCATCAACACTGTGCCCTTCTACTTTTAACAGCGCTTTATTGATTTCCGCCAAGGCATAAACGCGCAAATATTCTTTTCCTTCAGCAGTGCTGATGGCCTCTTCGGTTTGCGCACTCAGGATACTCACAAGGCGATCGCGGATCAGTGGCAGGTGGTGCATTACTTCAGCGGCATCCTCACCGGTTTCGGTGCGAATTGATAACTCCGCTTTAATAAACCGCGCTTTGCCCGGTCCGCCGTAATTCACCACCAACGCAGGCTCCAACGGAATATAATTCACTCCTTCCGCCAGCGCAGGTCCACTACCACTCGCCATCACCGGCAAAGTCGACATCACCCCAAGGATGGCAATAAAAAATTTAATACCCGCTTTCATACTTACTCCACATACCTGAACTTGCGCAACATTTTGCGCTCCAACTGACGCAATATAGTACATGCTCCAAAGCATAGACTATCCCGCCCCGGCTACGCAGGGCTTTTACCCCCGCGTTTGCGTAAGGCAGCCCCGGAAATTGCTGGCTCTGATGCAGGCTTATTGCTTACCATAACCCACCAAACAAATACCTTGCCTATCAAACTATAAACAATATCCACGCTTAAGGATTTACTATGGTTCCCAGTGTTCGTCAAACCAATCTCATTATTTTCTCTACCTGTACTGCGATGATGCTTGCCGCTGCTTACATGGAGCATGTGATGAAAATGATCCCCTGCTCACTTTGTATCACCCAGCGCGGCTTTGTCATCCTGACCGGCGTAATCGCACTTGCAGCTGCGCTGCATAATCCTGCGCGCACCGGTCACCGAATTTACGCGGTACTGGGCATTGTTAGCCCCCTGCTCGGCGCCTGTTTTGCTGGTCGCCAACTTTGGCTGCAAAGCTTGCCCGCTGACCAGGTGCCCGCCTGTGGCCCCGGCCTCGCCTACATGTTTGAGGTTTTTCCATTTATGGAAGCGTTACAACTCTTACTGCAAGGCGACGGCAACTGCGCCCATGTGGATAAAATCCTTGGCCTAAGCCTGGCTGCCTGGACTTTTATTGCCTTTATTGGCCTTGCCGGCGTGAACCTATACCAACTGCTGCGCAAGCGTGACAAACTGGCTTAGGTATCTTGCCCTCGTGGGTGAGATGGCCTATTGTGGCAAACTCACAACCAACAGCAGTTTGTTTGAATCTCCCTGAGGCCTTGTGTAGCCTCAGTAAAAACAAATTGCGCCAGAACAACGCATAGGATTACCTGATGTTAGAAAATTGCAAAAGTGCCAAAGAACGCTGGGGCGGTGTGAATGAAATTATTGACCGCTGGTTGGAGGAACGTCAGGCAATGTTAGTGCAGTATTGTGCACTTAGCGGCTTGGACCAGGATTTGAGTGATTTACAACGTGGCGAAAAATTACGCAGTTTCTGCCAAATTTTAGTGGATTATGTATCAGCCGGCCATTTTGAAGTCTATGACCAATTAATTAAAGAAGGGCGCGAGTTTGACGATGCCGATGCCCTGCAGGAAGCCAGCAAACTTTACGATACCATCGATACCACCACCGAAAAGCTGCTCGACTTTAACGACAAGTATCTGGAAACCGATGACCTCAGTTCGCTCAGTGGTGACCTATCGCAATTAGGCGAAGCGCTCGAAGTGCGCTTCAGCACTGAAGACCGCCTTATTTCAGTGCTGCATACATCACACAAAGATTTGGTCAGTTAAACAACCGTTTCACTAACAAAATCAACCATAAAAAAACCCGCTCGCGAGCGGGTTTTTTTATGCATAAGGTTTTGTTAAACCTTATTTAGCTTCCGGCGCTGCATCAGCCGCTTTGATTTCCAGCAATTCAACTTCGAAAACCAACGTGGATGATGGTGGGATTGGACCTTGTCCACCGGCACCATAAGCCAGTTCTGATGGGATTACGATTTCCCACTTGGAACCTTGTGGCATCAATTGCAGAGCCTCGGTCCAACCTGGAATTACGCCATCCAACGGGAAAGTTGCGGGTTGGCCGTTTTTGATAGAGCTATCAAATTCAGTACCGTTGATCAGCTTGCCGACATAGTTAACTGTGACTGTGTCAGTCGCTTTTGGCTTGGCGCCCTTGCCTTCGGTGATTACTTTGTATTGCAGGCCGCTAGCGGTGGTAGTTACACCTTCTTTAGCTTTGTTTTCTTCAAGGAATTTTTTACCTTCAGCAATATTGGTTTCGCCTAACTTCTTTTGTTCTTCTTCTTGTTTAGCCATGGCTTTTTGCTGAACTTCTTGCATGATCTTCTGCATATCTTCTTCGCTGATGCGGGAAGGTTTGCCATCGCGTACATCATTCAGGGCCAACGACAAGGAATCAGGCTCAATCGTCAAGCCACCATTTTGCAGGTTTTTGCCCAGGTTTTGACCGATGATGTAGTTAGCTTTTTGCTCCAGGGTAGCCAGTTTTGCACTGTCATCAACTGGTTTTACTTCTTCTTTTTTGTTGCAGCCGATCAAGCCAGCGGTAGCAGCCATCAGGCCAACAACCAATAAACGTTTGTTAAACATAATGCACCTTATTAGTAATCATTGATTTGTAATCGTTGTCTGTGTGAAGCAAGCGTGCCGCTCACCTGGTCCTAGCCGACACCTTACTGCGGCGCCCGAGCAGGCGGCAATGGTATACCAACTACAGCCAAATGTGCGCGTTTTTAGCGCCCGCACAAGTTAAACAGCCAACCAAAGTGTGTACTGCACCCCATTTACCGCCAGGCATCCAAAGTTCGGCCACGAGAGAACCGATTCAGACTACCGGGTATTCGCAAAGTTCCGGTGGATATCGCCATGCAAAGTACTGACATATCTACCTGCATATGGGCATACACATTTTGGCGAGGCACAGCTACAATTCGTCCGAATTGCAACATCAGTTTGCGCTGCCCCCTCGTTAGACTTTTCCCAACTTCACACAGGTATTTTTTATGGCCGCTCCCAAAACTCCAAAAAATTCAATTGCTGAATTGGAACAAGAAATCGCCAAGCTTAGCGCTGCCCTGGATAAGGCGCGCGCGCAAGAACTTGCTACAGCAGAAAAAGCAGTGGTTGCCGGACAAAAAGCCCTTGCCAGTGCCAAGAAAAATGTCGCCACGTTGACTGCAAAAGAAAGCAAAACCCCTGCGGCAAAAACACGCCTGAACCAGGCAAAAAAAGATCTCGCCATGCAAACCAAAGTGGTTGCCAGCGCACGGGCATCATTAGATGCACTGAAAGCAGCACAAGCAGCGGCTAAAGAAGTTGCCAAAACGGTTGCGATTCAGCTAAAAGAAAAAATCAAAAAGGCGGATAAAACCAAAAAAGCAAAACCGACCAAAACGGAAGTAGCCAGCAGCACGGCAACCCCCAAGGCCGAAAAAAATACAGCAAAAAAAGTAACCAAAAAAGCAGCTTCTACTGAAACCAAAACTGCTGCAACACCCAAAGCCGTAAAAACCAAAACTACCAGAGCCCAACCGACACCTGCCACTAAGGCTAGCAAACCTGCAGTAATTTCTGGTCAGCCGGAGACCCAAGTAGCTGAAACAAAACAAACTCCGGTAAAAAAAGCTTCGGGGAAAAAAACACCAGTAAAAAAAGTACCGACAGAAAAACCGGCAGCAGAAACTGAAGTCAACGCACCTACCCCAGTAGCCGTGGTCGATGCGCTTGTTGCTGCACCTGCTGGGGCTGAAACATCGGCGGTTGGTGCGGCACCGGTTGAAACGACTGTTGAGCCGACCACCACCGATACCAGCATAGAGTCTCCCGCGCCAGAAACTACCAGACTGCCATTCGACGATGACAAAGGTTCATTGAATTAATCATTTTTTTTACAAAGCAACTCGCTCAGACCAGCGTACGTGACTACATAAAAAGGGGCACCATGAGTGCCCTTTTTATGACAAAAGGTTCAATCGCTTGCGCATAAACTCCTTCATACTCGAAACGAGCCATCAACAGGAGGCCATCATGCATATATCCCCTATCGAAATGCCGCAATTATTTGAGCAATTGGGCCTGGATTCCAGCAATTTGGCGATCGCGCGTTTTGTCAAAAATCATCATTTACCTGCGGGCACCAAATTACAAGCGGCAGACTTTTGGACCAAGTCGCAACGCCAATTTATCAATGACGGCCTGCAACAAGATGCCGACTGGTGCGAGGTAATCGATAAGTTAGATGCGCTCCTGCGCCACTGAATCCGGCCTGCTGCCCAGGAGGTGCAGCAATTGCGTAATAACGCTGTCGGCGACATAAAGTTGTTGCAGGTAAAAACGCACATTGACACCCGGAGGGGAAGAATTGGTATTGGTAATGCCCATGTCGCCCCATGCCTGCACATAGGACTCCAACCACAACTGCAGTTGTTTTTCCGCCAGCAATTCCGCCTGTTTAATTTGGCTACGCACCAGCTCAATACCGACGTCAGCCACCCCGTATTCAACTTTCATCCGGCGACGCAGCTGGCGCAGGGGAACAACATAATGTTCATCCCAGCTATGGATACGCTTTTGTGCGCTGCGCAAATGGCCGATATCCAGTGTGCAACCACGTTGTTCCAGCCAGGCACACCAGAACAATAGGTTGACATTGACGCCGTGTTCATCTTGCAGGCGTAGGCATAAATCGGCCACATCAGTGCGTGCGTAATGCAAAAGCGAGAAATCCCATAGACTGAGGGCAGAATGATCGGGTGGCGCAACGGGCATAACAAAATCCGCTAGCAGGGGTTTGGGACAAGTCTGCTAGAATGCGCGCCATGATTCAATTACAAAACATCTCCGTACAGCGCGGTACCAAATTTTTACTGGATGCCGCTGACCTAACTATTTATCCGGGCCAAAAAGTTGGTTTGATCGGTGCCAATGGCACTGGCAAATCCACTTTATTTCAATTGCTGCTGGGCAAATTGCACAGCGATACCGGCACCCTGGACATCCCCAAGCAATGGCGGGTTGCGCATATGGCCCAGGAAGTGGGCCATACCACACGCAGTGCACTGGATTATGTGCTTGATGGCGACAGCGAATTGCGCCGTCTGGAGCAGGACATTGCGCAGGCGAATTCTGACCCGGAACACAATGGTGAAAGACTCGCCCATTTGTACAGCGATATGGAGAACATACACGCTTATACAGCGCCCTCGCGCGCGCAGCAGTTATTAAATGGCTTGGGCTTTGCGGCGGGCGATGACAAACGCCCTGTATCGGACTTTTCCGGTGGCTGGCGGATCCGTTTAAACCTCGCTCAAGCACTGATGTGCCCGTCCGATTTACTGTTGCTCGATGAACCGACCAACCACCTCGATCTGGATGCGACCCTGTGGCTGGAAGAATGGTTGAAACGCTATCCTGGCACCCTGATTATTATTTCGCATGACCGCGATTTTCTCGACAACATTGTTGACCGTATCGTGAATATCGAAAAACAAAAACTCGATAATTACAGTGGCAACTACTCTGCATTTGAACGCCAACGCGCAGAGAAACTCGCGCAGCAACAGGCGAGTTTTGAGAAACAGCAGGAGCGCATAGCACACGTTGAAAATTATATCCGCCGCTTCCGCGCACAGGCTACCAAAGCCCGTCAAGCGCAGAGCCGGATTAAAGAATTAGAGCGCATGGAAAAAATTGCGCCCGCACACATCGACTCCCCCTTTCCCTTTACAATTAAATGTAATGACAAAATGTCGGTGCCGCTGGTACATATTGCGCGTGCGGATATTGGTTACGGCAGCAAGGTCGTCCTGAACAAAGTTGAACTGAGCATTCGCGCAGAAACCCGTATAGGTTTGCTCGGCCCCAATGGCGCTGGCAAATCAAGCCTGGTAAAAACCCTCGCGGGTTCCCTCCCGCTGCTCGCTGGCGACCGCACCAACGGTGAACATTTCAAACTCGGTTATTTTGCGCAACATCAATTGGAAGCACTGGATATAAATGCTTCTGCTGCGCTGCATATCCAACGCTTGTCACCCATGGCACGCGAGCAGGAAATCCGCGACTTCCTCGGCAGTTTCGATTTTCACGGTGAGCGGGCTTTCGAACCTATCACCCACTTTTCCGGTGGTGAAAAGGCACGTCTGGCACTGGCAATAATCGCATGGGAAAAACCCAACGTATTGTTGCTCGACGAACCCACCAACCACCTGGATCTGGAAATGCGTCACGCACTTACTATGGCGCTACAGGAATTTGAAGGCGCCGTGATTGTGGTGTCGCACGACCGCCATTTGTTGCGCAATACGGTCAATGAATTTTTGTTGGTGGCCAATGGTAGTGTCAGCGAGTTTGATGGCGACCTGGAAGATTATTACAGGTGGATGCAACAGCAAAAAGCCAACTCTGCCACCACCGAAAAAGAAACTGTTAGCACCAGCGAGAGTGACAGCAAAGTCGATAAAAAAGCCCAGCGCCAACAATCCGCTGCGCAACGCGCACAATTAAAACCGCTTACTAATAAATTAAAAAATCTTGAAAGCCAGCTGGAAAAACTGCACCAGCGCCTGGGCGAAATCGAGGTCCAATTGGGTGACGGCAATATTTACGGCGATAA
>JAJQJO010000375.1 GCA_021323495.1 Cellvibrio sp.
CGCACACTGCCGCGCCCGGTTTCATACATTTTGATCAATTCTTCGCGCGGCGAAATAATTTCCGCTTCGGTTGGCATGTCCGGTCCAAGGATGTGCTGGCACAAATCATTGACAGTCGCCTGTGGGTTGTCGAGCAAATGCACACAGGCATTGACCACTTCGCGCAAATTGTGCGGCGGAATATCAGTCGCCATCCCCACCGCAATACCGGTAGTGCCATTTAACAAAACATTGGGCACCCGTGCAGGCAGCACGATAGGTTCTTCAAGCGTTCCGTCAAAGTTGGGCTGCCAATCGACGGTGCCCTGCCCCAACTCTTCAAGCAATACTTCACTGTATTTGGTAAGGCGCGATTCGGTGTAACGCATGGCGGCGAAGGATTTGGGATCATCGGGCGAACCCCAGTTACCCTGGCCATCGACCAGGGTATAACGATAGGAAAATGGCTGCGCCATTAACACCATAGCTTCGTAAGAAGCCGAGTCGCCATGTGGATGGAATTTACCAATCACATCACCCACAGTGCGTGCGGACTTTTTATATTTTGCGCTGGCTTTCAAACCCAGTTCGCTCATCGCATATACAATACGGCGCTGTACCGGTTTAAGACCGTCGCCAATATGCGGTAATGCGCGGTCGAGAATTACGTACATGGAATAATCGAGATAGGCTTTCTCGGTATAATCTTTAAGCGCAATACGCTCATCGGCCTCGGGCAGGGTTATTTCGTCACTCATTGAATATCCTGAAAATACAAAATTCAGATTGCTTTTTTTAGATAATTTTTTGGATGCTTTCTTCGCTAACAAAATAAACTGTTGGTAACATTATTGATTACTACCAACGATGTACAACGATTAACGTTTAGCCGCGAGCGGAATCGATCCTTTTTCGTTAACACGCAGGGCAGGCAGCCAAGCGCTAAAATCCAGTTTGGCAGAAAAATTATAATTTACATTTTCTTTGACGCCATTGCGACCAAAGTGTTCGATCAATCGCACCAACTGCAACACATTGGCCGTAACGACCACCTTTACCGGTGTTTCCTGATAGGCGGTGAGTGTCGGCAGTTGATCGCTCACACCACTCAGTACATCAAAATTTTCAATACCTACGGTGTAGGACATACCGCGCAGGGTTAAATCGCGATCGTTGGGATTGGCGATCAACAAGCTCACTTCAATTGGCTGCGTTAAACCCTGCGCGGGCAGCAATTGTAGACCAGCGACTTTTACAGTGGGCTGCTCCAGTTTTGGTTGCAAGCTGGAACAACCCGCCAGCACCAGGCTAAAGATCATAAAAAATCCGGTCGCCAAGACTTTAATTTTTATTGCAGCAACCGTTGTTACCATTTGACGCATTTTTTTTTGCGCGCAGAAGATAAAACTCATCGCACCGTTCCTTATAAATAAGCATTAATACAAAAATGTGAATACAACCACTGGCCCGGTCACGTCAATGTGGTCTAATCCCCGTTCTTTTTACTGAATATTCGTCTTTAGCCTTGTGCGATAAGAACGGTAAACTAACGACCCGTAAGATAATAATTATCGCAACAGCCCGGGATATAGCAGCAAGTCGCTGCCGGTGTTACCCGACCATTGATGGTCAACTTTCAGTGTTATTCATGTTTAACTGACCCGAATCCTATGCCCAACCCGCCCTGTAAAATATTGATTAATCCGGACGAATTATTCGCTAGCCGCGACCTTCGCCTGAAAGACCGGGGTGAATCCGGATATCCGCAATTAATGCGCTTGTGTACCAACTTTGATCTTTCAGTATTGCAGTTGCAGCGCAAGATATTTAGCCATCTCAGCCGCAAAATAGTACCGGGCACCCTGGAGTTTGTGCTGGCGACCCACGATGAGTCAACAAACTGTTGGTACAGTGTGACGCCCGCCCTGCCCAGCTTAAAAGTGCTCAATGATTATGCCAAGCGCTACGAAGTTGATCTGTTACACATGCATTTATTTGGTGATGAAGATGATGATTACAATCAATTCCAGGAAGGTGGCCTTTATTAATTGCGTCTAGTCGCCCATCTCCGTTTCAAATTCTTCGAGCAAATCGAGCGGCTCCAGCTCTTCACCTTCCATATTTTCGTTCCAGTTGATGCCTACCAGCAGCACATCCTCATGCAGGCCGGGCAACCAGTCTTCAAGGAATTCCACTAACTCGATTGCTACCGGCTTATAGGTCTTCCAGTCGTCCTGGCAGTGCGCCTGGGCAAAACTCTCCTGGGACCAGAACGGCATTACATCGACATCATCATGAGCCTCCGAGGCGCTCAGCGCCCAGCCATCCGGCCCTTCCAGCCCCCACACACAACCCAACTCCATAGCCTCAACAATAAAGCGGTCAAGATTTTCAGCGGGGTCATCACTGAGCGGATCGATAGCGGTAATGTCATTCATGCTAAAAGCCTTTGGAGTTTCATAAACCGAGATGCGCACCCTCAGCCTTAAGCCAGGCGCGGTCTGTCTTGAAAGTTGGACAGACGCTGGCAACCAGCGCCCAAAAATCTGCGCTGTGATTGTGATGGCGCAGGTGACTGACTTCGTGGGCGACAAGATAATCGACTATGGCCTCGGGGGCTAGCAGTATCTGCCAGTTGTATTGGATGGCACCGCGGCTGGTGCAGTGCCCCCACTTTGAACGCGTCGCTTTGATACTGACCTGCGAGCACACCAAATCCATAGCTGCCGTCAGTTGTGCCGTTTTGCGGGTAAGGATATTAAGCGCTTGTTGTTGATACCAACGACTGAGTAGTTGGCGAATTTGCGCTGCATCATCCTGCCGCGCGCGCGCTGATAACAACAGATGCAACTGCTGGTCAACCCGGGCAATGGCTGCGCGCGGGCCGCGCCCCAATACGAGGGTAAGGGTTTCATTCATAAACGGCAGCGAACTACCTTGGGTGTAGGTGCGCGGCGCAGGCTGGTTGACCAGGACCTGCTGCTGCTCGCTGATTTTAGCCCTGACCCAAGCAGCTTTCTGATACAAAAAATCCAGCAGCAGTGCTTGGGCAACCCCCACAGGAGCGCGGACGATCACCTGTGCCTTGCGGATTTCAATACTGATGCTGCGTCGCCGGGACGAGCGAGCGATGGCAAACTCAAACCCGAGCTCCGGCCGGCAGGGAGTTTTTTTCAGCCCAAACCATTCAGTCATGGTGATGCCTGATGGCAAAAGTCAAAGCTGGAACAGGAATATTCAGGAATGGCAACAACAGATACCTCGGGTCATTCGAGGCGACAAAGATACCACAGCTTGAGGAAGAGATAATCAGTAGAAACCGAGCGTGTGCCCCTTACGCGCGACATACACGGAAGTCATCCCCTGTTCCATGCGGCGCGCAATTGCAGCTTCCGCCTTTAACTCACCCGCACGGAAAGTGGCGAGCGCATCGTAAAACATAGCGGTAAAGAAATCGGCATCGGTATCGCGTGGGGTAAAGGCTTCTATCCGGCACATACTGGTGTGGCAACTGATGCTATTAACACTGACCCGCTGCAATCCCTGGTGCCGGGAAAACATTTCGCGCAGTGATTGTTCATAACCGCCCGCCCACTCAACATCAATCGGCTCCTGTTCGAACATCGCAGTAGCGCGCTCATAAACGCCGTTTTCCACCCTGTGAACCGCGGCGCGCGCAGCCTCCGGGTCAAGCCCTGCGGTTCATGGGCGACCTGCTCTCGCGTTTTATTGAATTGCAAATAAAGCGCAAATGCCAGTATCGGCAGCACCAGCAAGGTGAGCCAAAAAGACAATGAATTATTGGAGTCTTGTCGATTCACAAAAAACCTCAACAAATGTACTAACAACGCAATCAGCAAAAACCCGGGGGCTCCTGCTGATTGCTGCGATTACAACCCGTGCGGCTTAACGGGAAGTACAAGTAACTACCGGCGTCTCCACACTGCCGCCATTAGTATTACCCTG
>JAJQJO010000376.1 GCA_021323495.1 Cellvibrio sp.
TAATCCTTTGGAAGGCGCCAGGCTAATTTGGCAAAACACGCCGGTGGGGGTGCAAACCCGGTTCATCGGTAGCTTGAGCGCCGGAAATGTTGCCGAAGTGTTACGTGCCTGGGAAAAGCCCGACACCCTTGAAAGCAAATCGGCACATTTCCGCGCCGATCTTTTTTGGCCCGGTTCGCCGCAGGATTTCAAGCTGGTAAACCTCGGCGGTGAGATGGGTATCACCATTGAAAAAGGCAGCTTCAAACGCGAAGCCAGTGCCGGTGAAGGAGTGTTGCGGTTGATGTCGCTGCTTAATTTCGACACCCTTGCGCGCCGTATGCAGCTCGATTTTTCAGACCTTTACAAGAGCGGGTTGGCCTACGATGAGATCAAGGGCAAGGTTCGCTTTAACCAGGGCACCCTGTTGTTTGAAGAGCCGTTGCTGGTACGTACGGCCTCCAGTCGGTTGCAAATGGCGGGCACCATCAATTTGCGTGATGAAACGATCAATACCCGCCTGGTAGCTACTCTGCCGGTCGCGGGTAACCTCACCTTCTTCGCGGCACTCGCAACCGGCTTGCCAGCGGCAGCAGGGGTTTATCTGGTAAGCAAGCTGTTTAAAAAACAAGTGGATCAGGCTACCAGCATCAGTTACACCATCACCGGAGGTTGGGACGATCCGGTTATGAGTTTTGATCGTTTGTTTGAAAGTGAGCGGAGCCTGCGTGACAGCGTGACCAAAAAACAGGCGGAAAATTCCTCATCCGCAAGTGACAGTTAAGCGTCTCTACAACCAAAAAACAGGGCGCCTCATGGCGCCCTGTTTTTTTATACATAATGCTGGTTTTCGCCGCAGTTGTGGTTGGCCAGATGCTTAATCCTGCGCTTCCAATTGCTCGCGAATAAACGCAAATAACTTGCGCGCATTGGCTGGCGGTTTGTTCTCTTCACGCTCCTTCTGTGCGCTGCGGATTAGCTGGCGCAGGTGTTGTACATCAATTCCCGGGCAGGAAGTAACCAGGGTTTGAAATATCTGTTTATCGCCCTCAATCAGCAAGTCCCGGTAACGTTCAATCTGGTGCTGGCGATGGATGTATTGATCGCTGCGGTTTTGCATTTTATCGACCGCTGCTTTGATTTCCTCGTGATTGCCTTCACGCATCAGGCGGCCAATGTATTGCACCTGGCGGCGGCGCGCTTCTTTGGGCGGTAACTTGCGTGCGATGTAAATGGCTTCCAGCATAGTGTCGCTAAGGGGAATGTTGGCTAGTTGCTTTTCATTCATATCGATAAGGCTTTCCCCCAGCGCCTGCAATGCGTGCATATCGCGCTTGACCTGCGATTTGCTGAGGATGTAGTCATCGGGGTTGATGTCGTCGTAGTTGTAAACCATAAAAATTACTGTGCCTGGTGCGCAGGGGCGCAATTGGAAAAAATGGCTAGCTCGTCAATATCGGGAAAATTGCCGGGCTCGAAAAGGCCGCGCAGCTTAGTGCAGAAAAGCAACAACAACAACCGCTTTTGTGTAAAGCCTGACCGCAGATGCCTGCGATAAGGGTTCCTGAGTTGTGCGAAAACAGCGCGCGAGCTCCTGATATAACAATAGTTGCTCTATTCGCCTTCTTCAAAGCGGTCGGCGATTAATGCACGAATTGCGCAAAGCGCAGCGTCAGCATCATCGCCCTCCACGCTGATCTCTAACGCCGTGCCCTGGCTAGCCGCCAGCAGCATCAGGGACATAACACTCTTGGCATCTACCCAATTGCCTTCGCCTACACGTGTCAGCACCTTAGCCTGGAATTGATTGGCAAGGGTGGCCAGCTTGGCGGCGGCGCGTGCGTGTAAGCCGCGTTTGTTGATTATGTCGAGGGTTTCGGTCTGCATGATCTAGTGTTTTTTGTGTTTGTTAATATCGCGATGGCGAACCTGGACATCGCTGAAACTATGGTCGAAATATTTTTGTAAACGCTCCGCCAAATAAACAGAACGGTGTTGGCCCCCGGTACAGCCAATCGCAATGGTGATGTAGCTGCGGTTATTGGCTTGGTAACGCGGTAGCCAACGGGTCAGGTAATGTTCTATGTCCTCGTACATTTCTTTGACGGTCACTTGTTCTTCCAGAAACTCGATGACCTCCTGATCCTTGCCTGTCTGTGGCCGTAAAGTGGGTTTCCAATGAGGATTGGGTAGGCAGCGGGCGTCAAATACCAGGTCGGCATTGACCGGTACCCCGTGTTTGAAACCAAAAGATTCAAACAATATTGCCATGGTCGCTTCACTGCGGCCTACCACGCGCTCTTTCACCAGATCGCGCAGTTCGTGCAAATTCAGGTGGCTGGTATCGATTACCTGATCAGCACAGTCACGGATTGGCTCCAGTAGTTGCTGCTCGGCTGCAATCGCTTCTTCCAGGCTGGTGTGCTTATCAGACAGCGGATGTTTGCGCCGCGTTTCGCTGAAGCGCTGGATAAGTACCGGTGGCTGTGAATCCAGAAACAAGGTCTGGAACGGCAGGTGCGCTTCTTTAAGGGTGCTGATCATTTGCGGGAAGATGGTCAGGTCCTGCCAGGCGTTGCGCACATCTATACCTATGGCAAAGCGATGTTGGTCGTCTTTATGGATCTGGATTTGCGCAATCAGGGCGGGCAACAGGCTGACGGGCAGGTTATCGATACAGTTAAAACCAACATCCTCAAGGACGTGGAGTGCTGTACTTTTACCTGAGCCTGAAAGGCCGCTGACAATCACCAGATGCATAGTCAAATCCTGTTAGGTCGCAAGTGCGGCTTGGTAAAGCTCTTCATTGCTCGTAGCCGCGCGCAGGCGCTGGCGATACTCAGCGTTATTTAGCGCACCAGCGAGGGCTGCCAGTGTTTGTAAATGCTCGCTATGGGCATCTTCCGGTACCAACATGGCAAACAGGATATCGACTGGTTGTGAATCTATTGCATCGAAATCGATGGGATCAGCCAGGGTAATTAATGCCCCCACTGTACCCTTGCAGTGTTCAACGCGGCAATGGGGGATGGCGATGCCATGGCCTATGCCGGTGGAGCCAAGCCGCTCCCGGCCAATCAGGCGACGAAACAATTCGTCCGCATCAATATCGGGAATATCCTGCGCAATGGTGTTGGCGAGCAACTCCAGTGCGCGTTTTTTGCTGCCCCCTTCAACACTGCAGAGGGTGCGCTTGGGATTGATCAGGGATTGAATTTGCATAGCATGGTGATGCTGGGCATCTCTCTGTAAATAATGCGTTCATCGCCGGAAGCGACGGCGGCAGGTTCTCGGTTAATGATGCGGGCCATTAGCGATGGCTGCGCATCTTCTCTTTGTGTTTGATCAACTGGCGATCAAGTTTATCGGCCAGTGAATCGATTGCTGCATAGAGATCTTCATGGCTCGCATCGGCAAATACATCTTTGCCACTGACATGGATAGTGGCTTCTGCTTTCTGGATAAGTTTATCTACCGAGAGGATGACATGGGTACTGGTAATACGGTCGTGATGATTAGTTAAACGTTCAAGCTTGCTGGTCACATATTCTTTCATGGAATCGGTGACTTCCACGTGGCGACCGCTGATATTTATTTGCATAGATACATCCTCTCGCTGGAAACATAACGGCTGCAACCTTCACAACCTCGCATTAAATCCGTGAATTTTTAGATTCGTTAATTTTTGGTCCGAACTAAA
>JAJQJO010000377.1 GCA_021323495.1 Cellvibrio sp.
TGTCCTGATAACAACAGCACACCTGATGACTACCTGACGCCAGCAAATTTGCTGGCGTATTTATATAAATTACCCATCTGCAACAGTTTTACCTCCCGTTTTCATCCCGCTCAACAAACGCTATCAATAATTATTTTTTATTTCCAAAAACTCTGAAAAAAAGCGCATTTTTTTCTGCCTGTGAATACCCGCAACAAGACGCTGCCTATACTCAAATTAATGAGCGCCCGGAAAGGGTGGGAACCATACTTAACAAGGAGAAAATTCAGGATGGTATTGCAGGAAAAACCGGCGAGCAGCCACCCAAGCTATATCAGGGAGCTGCTTGATGCAGTGCCGGCGGGTATCATTGTTACTCACCAGGATGGCCGTATTAGCTACCTCAATGCAGAAGCCGAACAACTATTTGGTTACCTGCGCGACGAATTAATCGGCCAAAGTATCGACTTGCTGTTACCTGATCGATTCAGCCCCAACCACGCGCAATTGCGCCAGAGTTATATCGATAATCCCTCTACGCGCTACATGGGCGCCGGCCGCGATCTTTACGGCAAACGCAAAGACGATAGCGAATTCCCACTTGAAATTGGTTTGCGTTCACTGACCGCCGATGGCGAGCAATTTATTGTTGCGACTATTGTTAATATCGCGCGCCGCAAACAACTCGAACAGCGGTTGGTCAAAGTCATTGAAGCATCGCCCTACGGGCAATTACTGGTGGATGAACAAGGCATAATCCAACTGATCAATCCAAGCCTCCTGCAATTATTCGGTTATACAAAGGATGAATTGCTAGGCAAATCGATGGATATTTTATTGCCTGAACGCTATCGCGATGGCCACGAAAAACTGCGTGCCGGCTATGTGCAAAAACCCAGTTTACGCCCGATGGGTTTAGGTCGCGACTTGACGGGACGCCATAAAAGCGGGACTGAAATCCCGATCGAGATAGGATTGAGTCCGGTAGAAAGTGACGTGGGGAATTTAACCCTCGCCGTTGTTACCGATATATCCGAACGCAAGCGGCTGGAATTAAACCTCAAACAAGCCAACGCCCACCTCGAAGAATTTACCTATGTCGCCTCTCACGACCTGAAATCACCGCTGCGCGGCATCAGCGATCTAGTGGACTGGATCCATGAAGATTTGAACACCAACGCACCTGAACCTGTAGCTAAAAATATTGAGCGGATCAAACTACGTATAGGGCGAATGGAGCGTTTGATTGACGATTTATTGCTCTATGCCCGCGCCGGTAAACGCGCTAAGGAATCTTCTGCAGTTGATGTCCATACGTTGATCGCAGACATTATAGAAATGCACCCTGTCCCGGCAGAATTCCAGGTCCGGCAGGAGATCCACATTAATGAAATCTACGCCGCAAAAATTCCGCTGGAAACGGTATTGCGTAACTTATTTAGCAATGCGCTTAAACATCACCGGGGTATAAATCCCACCATTACTATTAGCGCCGAGGCCAGTGGCAGTTATTGTTTATTCAAGGTGATTGACAATGGCCCCGGCATTCCCAAAGCAGCGCAGGAACGCGTATTCCGTTTATTTCAAACGTTGAGTAATAACGAATCCAGCGGCAGCGGTATAGGTTTGGCACTTGCCAGGCGCCTCACCGAAAGCCATGGCGGACAAATTGAACTCATTAGCGACCCCGACAGTAAAGGCTGCAGCTTTCATGTGTGGTGGCCGCGTTTTGCGAGGAAAGATATCGATGAATAACCCTGCCAAAGTGAATATTTTGTTGGTTGACGATGACGATGTTGCTGCTGAAGCCGTGGTGCGCAGCCTGCGCAAACACACGGTGGATTTTCCTATTACACTTGCACGCGATGGTATCGAAGCGCTGGAAATATTGCGCCGCACCCATGCGGATTTGAGCATCGAAAAACCTTATTTAATTTTGCTCGACCTGAATATGCCGCGCATGAACGGTTTTGAATTTTTACAAGAAGTCCGCAGTGATAACCAATTACACGACTCTATTGTTTTTATACTCTCTACCTCCGATGCCGACTCGGATAAGGCACGCGCCTACCATGAAAATATTGCTGGCTACATGGTGAAATCATCGGTTGGCCCGCAATTTTCCAAGCTCGCAGCGCTGCTGGATAATTATCGCAGCACTGTAGCATTACCCGCTTGATCAGGCACTCCAAAGGTTCAAGCAATGATACTTGCTAATGTCCCGGACCAATCGATTAACCTGCTCCTGATCGAGGATGATGATGTCGATCTTGAAAAAATTCGGCGGCTTCTGCGCAAAACAATCCTGCAATTAACTATCGTAGAAGCCAGCTCGGCAGCCGAAACCCTGAGCCTGATCGACAACCAGGAATTCGATTGCGCGATCCTCGATTATCACCTCAAAGATGCACTTGGTTCGGAATTAATCACCAAAATCCAAAACCATAAAAGTGCCCCAACACCGATTATTGTGATCAGTGGCAATAGCGATGAACGTATTATTGCTGATGTAATGCGCGATGGTGTATTTGATTATTTGCCCAAACGCCATTTGGATTCCGAACAGCTTGGCCGCACTTTGCAAGCCAGCCTGCGCTGGGCTAAATCGGAACGATTATTAAAAGAAGATCAAATGCGGTTTCATCAATTGGCAGAAGGTTTGCCACAGCTCGCATGGACTTGCCTGCCAGATGGAAAGTGCGATTTTTTAAACCGCCGCTGGTGCGAGTACACGGGAATTAATGGAACAGAACAATTGGTTTATGATTGGTTGCAGCAGGTGCATCCCGATGATCACCAACAACTGATGCAGGACTGGCAGAAAGCGGTGGACAGCGGCACTGAGATGTACTCAGTGTTTCGTATCCGTCGCCACGATGGTGAATATCGCTGGTTTGACACACGTGCCATTCCGCAAAAAAATGAACAAGGTAAAATTATTCGCTGGCTGGGTAGCAATACTGACATTACCGACATAGAAATGACTCGCCAGGCATTAGCCAATAGCGAGCAACTTTTCCACACTGCATTTGACTATGCCCCGCTCGGGATGGTGATGGTCAATATTAATGGGACAATTATCCAGGCCAACCCGGCGCTACGCCAATTGCTCGGTTATGAATGCGATCTGCAGCCATTGCCTATGCCTGGGTTATTGGAGTTGATTCATTCTGAAGATGTAGACGTTACCCAATTCCAATTAGAAAAACTGCGCAACGAAAAACTTGCGTTTGCACAATATGAGACACGCCTGCTGGCTAAAGCCGGGCATTCGGTACCGGTATTGATTAGCATGGCATTTATCAATAAATTCGCGGAAAACCCCTGCTACCTATTACAAATTTATGATCTTTCAGAACGCAAACGTTACGAATCCCAGCTCATTAAATTAGCGCATTATGATCCCCTTACAGGGCTTGGCAACCGTGCAAAATTGCAGCAGGAGATAGACTTCCTGATTCAAAAATCCCGTCGCAGCTCAGCTCCCTTCGGGGTCCTGTTTGGAGACCTTGATCATTTCAAACAAATTAATGACGGTCTCGGCCATGAGGCGGGGGATCAACTATTAAAAACTGTCGCACGTCGTTTGCAGCGAACGTTGCGTCACGAAGACAGCATCTGCCGTTTGGGTGGCGATGAATTTGTGGTGCTTTTACAAGATGTAACCAAATTCGAAGCGGCAGTGACGGTAGCAGAAAA
>JAJQJO010000378.1 GCA_021323495.1 Cellvibrio sp.
CACTTGGCCTGTGGAATTACCAACGGCTGCCAATCGACGCGGTGCCCGACATCACCAACGTACAGGTACAAATCAATACTGAAGTACCGGGCTACTCACCGCTGGAAACTGAAAAGCGCATCACCTACACCATTGAACCGGCGCTCGCCGGTTTGCCCAAACTCGCTTATACCCGTTCGATTTCGCGCTACGGTTTATCGCAAGTCACGGTGGTGTTTGATGAGGGCACGGATATTTATTTTGCGCGCAATTTAATTAACGAGCGTCTCGGCCAAATCAAAAGTGCGCTGCCGGACAATATCGAACCCGTGATGGGTCCTATCGCCACCGGCCTCGGCGAAATTTTTATGTATACGGTCGAGGCAAAAAATCCCCAGCAATTTGATGCAATGGCCCTGCGCGAATTGCAGGACTGGGTAATCCGCCCGCAATTAATGCAAGTGAAAGGTGTGGTGGAAATTAATGCGATTGGCGGGTACAACCGCCAATACCATGTCACACCCGAGCCCACCAAATTGTTGCAGTGGGGGCTGACATTGGAAGATGTCGTGGCCGCATTAAAAAACAATAATGATAATCGTGGTGCCGGCTATCTGGAGCGGAGCGGCCAGCAATTGCTGGTGCGTACCCCGGGGCAACTCACTGGTATCAGCGACATAGAAAACGTCATTGTGAGCAATTCCAACGGTGTCGCAGTCCGCATAGGCGATATCGCACAAGTAGCGATAGGCAAAGAATTGCGCACCGGCGCCGCTACCCAAAACGGGCGCGAAACGGTGTTGGGTACCGCCATGATGTTGATGGGCGAAAATTCGCGCGCAGTCGCACGCGCACTGGCGGATAAACTGGAAGACATCAATCGTTCGCTACCGGAAGGCGTAAGCGCAGTTGCTGTTTACGACCGTACCCAACTGGTCGATAAAACTATCAGTACCGTGCAAAAAAATCTGCTCGAAGGGGCACTGCTGGTTATCGCCGTTTTATTTTTATTGCTGGGCAATTTGCGCGCAGCATTGATCACCGCAGCCGTAATTCCCATTGTTATGTTGATGACCATTACCGGCATGGTAGAAGCTGGAGTGTCCGCCAACCTGATGAGTTTGGGTGCATTGGATTTTGGCCTGATTGTGGACGGTGCGGTGATTATTGTGGAGAACTGCATCCGTCGTTTAGGTGAAGCGCAGCGTACCCACCCGCTTGCATTAAACGAGCGCTTACAACTCGCCTATGACGCTACCCATGAAGTGATTCGCCCGAGTTTATTTGGTGTGGGCATTATCACCCTGGTATACCTGCCGATTTTTACGCTCACCGGTGTGGAAGGAAAAATGTTTCACCCGATGGCAATTACGGTGGTAATTGCGTTAACGGCCGCCTTAATCCTTTCGCTCACTTTTGTGCCCGCCGCCATTGCGCTGTTGATGAATGGAAAAATTGCAGCCCATGAAAACCGTTTTATGCACGCGGCAAAAAAAATGTATCAACCAATATTGATCGGCGCATTCAAGCAGCGCAGTCTGGTATTGGGTGGCGCTATTGTGTTAATGGTCAGTAGTATCTGGCTGTCCACACGGTTGGGTTCTGAATTTATTCCGCAATTGGATGAAGGTGATATCGCCCTGCACGCACTGCGTATTCCGGGAACCGGGCTGGAACAAGCGATTGCCATGCAAAGTGTCCTGGAAACGCGCATCAAGCAATTTCCGGAAGTAGATAAAGTGTTTGCCAAAATTGGTACTGCCGATATCGCCAACGACCCTATGCCACCGTCAGTTGCCGACAACTACGTTATTTTTAAACCCTACGCAGAATGGCCTAAACCGAGGCGTAAAAAAGCGGAGGTAGTAGCAGCAATCGAAGCTGCCGTACGTGAGCTGCCCGGCAACAATTACGAATTCACCCAGCCAATCCAGATGCGTTTTAACGAACTTATTTCCGGCGTGCGTTCGGATTTGGGTATCAAAGTTATCGGTGATGATCTGGAACAGTTGCAAACATCGGCAGCGGAAATTTTGGCCGTGCTCGAAAAAATTCCTGGCGCGGCAGATGCACGCATGGAGCAGGTCACCGGTTTGCCGGTATTAACCGTCACACCCAGGCGCGACCAACTCGCTGCTTATGGATTGACGATCCACACCTTGCAGGAATTGGTAGCCACTGCGATAGCAGGGGAAAATGCAGGATTAATTTACCAGGGCGACCGCCGCTTTGAATTAGTGGTGCGCTTGCCGGAAAAATTGCGCAACGATTTAACGGTATTGGCGCATTTGCCCGTGCCAATCAAAACCGCACCGGGGTTCGTCCCGCTCAATGAAATCGCCAGCATCGAACTTGCACCCGCGCCCAATCAAGTCAGCCGTGAAAATGGCAAACGCCTGGTTGTAGTCACCGCCAATGTGCGCGGCCGCGATTTGGGTTCGTTTGTGAGTGAAGTGCAAACGCGCATTAATAATGAAGTGAAATTGCCAGTCGGTTATTGGCTCGATTACGGCGGCACTTTCGAGCAACTTGAGTCAGCAAGTAAACGCCTGGCCATTGTCGTCCCGCTTACACTATTAATGGTAATCGCATTATTAATCATGGCCTTTGGTTCGATCAAAGACGCACTTATTATTTTTACCGGTGTTCCCCTGGCGCTTACCGGCGGGGTATTTGCCTTGTGGCTGCGCGATATGCCCATGTCGATGTCGGCTGGTGTCGGCTTTATCGCACTGTCCGGTATCGCAGTATTAAACGGCCTGGTAATGCTCACCTTTATTCGCCAGCTGTGGTTGGAAAACGGCGAGTTGATGAATGCAATTGTCCAGGGTGCGCTAACACGTTTGCGTCCGGTATTAATGACTGCATTAGTCGCCAGCCTCGGGTTCGTACCTATGGCATTCAATGCAGGAATTGGTGCGGAAGTGCAACGGCCATTAGCGACGGTGGTGATTGGTGGAATAATTTCATCGACACTATTAACACTGTTGGTATTGCCGGTGCTTTACGGATGGGTTCACGGTAAGAAAAACTAAATGAAGCTAAGCTGGGGTGAATTCATTCATCCCAACTTCTGTTTATTGAAATTCACGAGTAATCTTTATGAAGCTGTCATTTAATTTGTTTAAAGCAATATTATTGCTTTGCACTATTTCGCTTTCCGCCTGTGGTGGAGGCGGGGATGGTTCTTCATCGGGAGCTTCCACATCGCTGCCAGGCTCCACTGCGCCGGTAGTGTCAAGTAAAGCGCAATCATCAGCTACCAGCAATGCAACGGTATCATCAATCCCGTTTAGTTCATCGAATCCTTCAGCATCTTTATCTTCCATTTTCTTATCGAGCAATAATTCTTTGCAGGCCAGTTCCAGTTCCAGTTCCAGTTCCACAAGTGAAATGTTGGCGGATATTCCGCTGCAAAGCAAAATTACTAAAGTCCAGCCGATGACTGGCATAGTGCTATGGGCTGACTCATACAATGGCACTGCGTTAAAAGCAGAAGACCAATACATCCAACTTGAATATGCCTATGTACGTCCGAGTGACGTAGTCATTGGCGATAACCTTTATGACTGGGATGCGGTTGACAGTTTGTTAGAGCAAATTCGTATACGCGGAAAGCAAGCAATTTTGCGTTGGTATTATGTTTATCCAGGCCGTGATACCGCTGTACCAAATTATATTAAAAA
>JAJQJO010000046.1 GCA_021323495.1 Cellvibrio sp.
ACACGCAGACCGATCAGGATATCAATCAGTTTGAATGCAATCAGGGAAACAACAGCTGACCAAACAATGGTGACCAATACTGCTTTGGTTTGAATCCAGGTTTGTGCGCCTATACCTGCAAAGCCCCAAGTGCCTGCAACATAGTCATAAACACCTGTACCACCCAAATCAGGGCTATTGAATACACCAGTCAGGATCGCACCGACGATACCACCTACACAGTGCACGCCAAATACGTCGAGTGAATCGTCGTAACCCAGGATCGCTTTCAACTTGATCACTGCCAACATACAGATCAAACCACCCGCAACACCTATCGCCAAGGCGCCCATTGGGCCAACCCAACCACAGGCAGGAGTAATCGCAACCAAACCAGCGATAGCACCAGAAGCAGCACCCAGCATGGTCGGTTTACCGCGCACCAGCCACTCGCCGAAAGTCCAGGCCAATACAGCTGCGGCAGTCGCAAGGAAGGTATTGATGAATACTTGTGCAGCAAAAGCGTTAGCTTCGAGGTTGGAACCTACGTTAAAACCAAACCAACCCACCCACAGAATCGCCGCACCCACCATAGTGAAAGGAACGTTGTGTGGTGCGAGTGAAGAGTTACCAAAACCTTTGCGCTTGCCGATCAATAGGCAGCCTACCAAACCAGCGATACCAGCGTTGATATGCACAACAGTGCCGCCCGCAAAATCCAGCGCACCCATTTGGAAGATATAACCTGCACCAGCAGTGGCAGCAGCAGCAGCTTCAGCAGTGGTGTAGGCATCCGGACCCGCCCAGAACCACACCATGTGTGCAATCGGCAGGTAGGCGAAAGTGAACCAGAGCACCGCAAAAATAAGCACTGCAGAGAACTTCATTCGCTCAGCAAAAGCACCCACGATCAAACAGGGGGTCAGTGCAGCGAAGGTCATCTGGAAGGCAGCATATAAATACTCAGGGACATATACGCCCTTGCTAAAAGTCGCGGCGGGCAACAGATTTCCGGCTGCATCAAGCATGTCCTTCAGGAACAACCGATCGAAACCACCAAAGAAAGCATTGCCGGAAGTAAACGCCAGCGAGTAGCCATATATAGACCAAAGCACCGCAATCAAACAGAAGGTTACAAACACCTGCATCGACAAGGAAAGAATATTTTTAGCGCGAACCATGCCACCATAAAACAGCGCAAGGCCGGGCAGCACCATGAAAATGACCAGCAATGTGGCGGTTAACATCCAGGCGATATCGCCCTTTTCAAAACTGGCAGCAACCGGGGCCGCAGCTTCAGCAGCCTCCTGGGCAAAAGCACCGCCCGGAATGAGCATTGACGCAGCCAATAACGCTAGTGGTGTGAGCTTGGCGCCCATACTGAGTAGTTTATTCACAAGAATTTCTCCTGAGGTGATTTGTCTGATGCCAGCAAGCTGTCACGCTTGCCCGCTTGTTATTGATCTAAAGAGCATCGTTACCGGTTTCGCCAGTGCGGATACGCACTACTTGCTCCAAATTGGAAACAAAGATTTTACCGTCACCAATTTTGCTGCTGTTGGCAGCCTTGGTGATGGCCTCAACCACTATGTCGGTTTCAGCATCTGCTACAGCAATTTCCACTTTCGTCTTCGGCAAAAAATCCACTACGTACTCTGCCCCGCGGTAAAGCTCGGAGTGGCCTTTCTGACGCCCAAACCCTTTTACTTCGGTAACGGTCATACCGTGTACACCTATATCGGAGAGGGCTTCACGCACTACATCCAGCTTGAATGGCTTGATGATCGCTGTTACCAATTTCATTGCTTGCACTCCTAAAAAAATCCCCGCGCCGGAAGACGCGGGAAATACCGGAAATACTGCCCAAGTAAAAGTCGTTACTGCACGAGCTGCTGACAACCAACCTCTTTGCTAGCGCAGACAAGGGTGTTTGGATTCACCTTGACTGGCATTAAGTACTCCGGGAGAATTTTGCACAGAGTAGGCCAATTTCATAAAATCAATAAAAATCATATAGATAGCCATTGCCCTTGACCTTGAAAAAGAAAATATCCAAGTTCGCATACAAGGTGCGCACCAATTTTGCCCAGCACAATAAACCACAAGCACCAATAGTGAACACAGGCATGAGAAACAACATATGAGCAGCCCAATTGACACTCAAACTGCAATCAAGAATGCGATTGATTCGGGGACGAGGTACACTCTGGCTACACATGCCGCATTACGATGAGAATCAAATGATTAGAGATCTGGCCCAGCGGTTACTGGACGAATTACACACCCAGCTTCCCGGTACCGACCAACTGATACCCAAGCGTGAACTCCACGTTGCCTTGCAAGCGGCGCTGGCGCGCCTGGATCTCGTTACCCGGGAGGAATTTGATGCACAAACGGCTGTGCTTTTGCGCACACGCCAGAAACTGGAGGCACTGGAGCAGGAATTAGCACGACTGGAGCAGTGAATTAACGCCAGAACGCTAATTGTTTTCAGTGGCCTGATTGATTTATAGTCGGCGCCTCAAGGTATAACTATATTTACAACGCCTGCGAAAGGCTTGGAAAAATCACAAGGAACGTCAATGTCACTCGCCATCATCAACTCGCGCGCCAAACTTGGTATCAATGCTCCGCAAGTCACTGTCGAAGTTCATATTTCCAATGGTTTACCCAGTCTCTCCATTGTCGGCCTGCCGGAAACCGCAGTAAAAGAAAGCAAAGACCGGGTGCGCAGCGCACTGATCAACAGCCATCTGGAATTTCCCGCCCAGCGCATCACGGTTAATTTAGCACCCGCTGATCTTCCGAAAGAGGGTGGCCGCTACGATTTACCCATTGCTTTAGGTATTTTGGCCGCTTCAGGGCAAATTCCACTGGCGCACCTGGAGCGCTGCGAATTTTTAGGCGAATTGGCATTATCAGGCGAATTGCGCCCCATCAGTGCAGCGCTTCCCGCTGCGCTCGCCTGTGGGGATGCAGGGCGTGACTTGATTATTAGCATCGACAATGCAACGGAAGCTGCCTTCAGCAGTATTACGCGCGTATTTGGTGCATCCAATCTATTGCAGGTGTGCGCCCACTTGCATCAGCGCGAGCTGCTACCCCAAGCTACGGCTGAAGAAGATGCCATCGAATTCAGCAAAGACTCTCTGGATATCCTTGATGTAAAAGGCCAGTCACAAGCCAAAAGGGCACTGGAGATAGCCGCCAGTGGTGGCCATAACTTATTGTTTTACGGCCCACCGGGTACCGGCAAAACTATGCTCGCCAGTCGTTTGCCGGGGATTTTACCCAGCTTAAGTGAGCGGGAAATGTTGGATGTAGCCGCAATTTATTCAGTAGCAGCGCAAGCGCAAGACTATCGGGGGCGCCGTCGCCCCTTCAGAGCGCCGCACCACACAGCTTCCGCAATTGCATTGGTTGGCGGCGGTAGCAATCCAAAGCCGGGCGAAATATCCCTATCACATGCAGGCGTACTTTTCCTCGACGAATTACCTGAGTTTCCCAGAAAGGTGTTGGAAGTACTGCGCGAACCGCTGGAAAGTGGTGAGGTGAGGATATCGCGCGCGCGCAATCAAGCCTGTTTTCCTGCACGCTTCCAATTGGTGGCAGCAATGAATCCTTGTCCCTGTGGTTATCACGGTAGCGATGCTAACCGCTGCCGCTGTACGCCCGACCAGGTAAAACGTTACCGCGATAAAATTTCCGGACCGCTGCTCGATCGCATTGACATGCATGTGCCCGTGCGCAGCTTGCGTCAAGGTGAATTACAGACCAAAAGCCTGGGCGATAGCAGCAATGTTATCCGCACTCGGGTAGAACAGGCGCGCGCGCGACAAATAGCCCGCCAAGGCAAAGCCAATCACCTATTAAGCGCGCCGGAAGTGGAGCTGTATTGTGAGTTAACCCAAGGAGATAAAGCGATGCTGGAACAAGCGATAGACAAGTTGGGCCTGTCAACCCGTGCCTATCACCGAGTATTAAAACTGGCGCGCACTTTGGCCGATATGGCGGGACGCGGGACGGTCAATACGGCAGATATCAGTGAGGCTCTGAGTTACCGCACACTGGATCGCCACAATAACAATTAATTAAGCATCAAGTGTTGGTGTGCTGTCGACATCTGCAACCAGTTGACAATTTCAGCGTAGGTTTTAGGTGCGGAAAAATAATCTCCCTGCATTAAATCGCAGCCCATTTCCTTGAGCCATTCTTTTTGCTCTTTGGTTTCTACGCCTTCCGTCACTACCAACTTACCAAGATTGTGCGCGAGTGTAATCATTGCTGACACCAATCGTTTGTCCGTATGGCTACGATTTAATTCTTGCAGAAATCCCAAATCAATTTTTACCGTGCTAATCGGTAAGCGTTGTAGATGCAATAGCGATGAATTGCCTGCACCGAAACTGTCGAGCAAAAAATTAATCCCGAAAAACGACAATGGCCGCATGCACAGCGATACCAGTTCGATATTATCGGCAAATACTGTTTCGGTGATTTCAAATTCAATATCGCCCGGCTGGATATCATTGTCGGCAAAAATACGCGCAACTTCATGTACCAGGTTGTCATCTTTAAATTGCCGCATGGATAATTTGACGGCGACCATCAAAGGCCCATCCCACGACTGCTGCAATAATTTTATATCGTTGCAGGCCTGACGTATAACCCAGTAACCCAAAGCATTAATAATGCCCGTCTCTTCTGCAGTGGCAATAAAATCCCCCGCGTCCAAAATACCCATGCCGGGCTTGTCCCAACGCAGCATAGCTTCAAGTGCGACAACCTTGCCGGTGCTCACATCAACACGCGGAACATAGTGCAATACGAATTGCTGCTTTTTCAGTGCAGCGCGTAGATCCGCTTCCAGTCGCAATTGCCGGCGCACGTCCTGATTCATCATTTCGGTGAAAAAACGGTAGCTACTACCCTCTTCCTGTTTAGCTTTGTACATCGCCATATCAGCGTGTTTAAGCAAGGTATCGGCATCGCGTCCGGCCTGTGGATAAATTGCGATGCCAATACTGCAACCCACAACTACTTCATGGCCATTAATTTCCGCTGGCTGTTCTATGGCACTAATCACTTTTTCTGCAATATGGGCGACGTCTGTATTGTTCGCAATATTTTGCAACAGCAAGGTAAATTCATCACCACCCATGCGCGCAACCGAATCGCTACGGCGTAAACAGGTATTCAGACGCTCGGCGCAAATGCGGATAATCGCATCACCTGCATCGTGGCCAAAATTATCATTCACTTGTTTAAAACCGTTGAGGTCGATAAACATCAAGGTAAAACTGGCATTATCACGTTCGGCCAAATGGATCGCATGTTCGAGGCGATCGCGAAATAAAATACGGTTGGGCACATCCGTGAGTGGATCGTAATGCGCAAGGCGGGAGAGGTGTTGTTCGGTTTGTTTGCGCTCAATGGCGTAGCGCAGGGTACGCTCTAATAAAAAATGATCTATCTGGCCTTTAATTAAATAGTCTGCCGCCCCGGCGCGGATGGCTTCGCGGTCAACTTCAGTTTCCATTTCATCGGTCATTACCACTATGGGGGTCTGGCAGGCTTGCACACGCGCAGCGTTTAACAAATCGCGCGCATTGGCATTACCCCAATAATAATCGAGCAACGCCACGTCAAATTCTTGCGATAAAATTTTATTGAGCGCTGCATCCAATTGATCACACCAGACCAGTTCGTACTCCACATGGCGAATATGCGACAAAACTTCCGCAATGAGCAGGTATTCCCCCTGTTCACGGTCGACAAATAAAATTTTAATTTTGTTTTCCATTGCACCCCATCCCTTAACTTACATTTTTGGCACGAAATCCCGCATATAACTCTCCATTATGGTAGCAGTCGCATCGGGCAAACTGAACGCTTTGTTATATAACAAATAACCGCTACAAACTTTTCACACTTGTCTTGTAGTTATAGCGCGCAAGATCGCCGTTGCAAGCGCAAGCGAGCTTGTTAGAATGCTCGCCCATCCGCTCAAGGCCATTATTGTGACTCAACTCAACCCACGCCAAAAAGAAGCCGTGCTCTATATCGACGGCCCCTGTCTGGTACTGGCCGGGGCAGGCAGCGGCAAAACCAGTGTGATCACACGCAAGATCGCCTATTTGATTGAGCAGTGCGATATGCCCGCGCGCCACATTGCCGCACTCACCTTTACCAATAAAGCCGCACGCGAGATGAAAGAACGCGCCAGCAAATTGGTCAAAGGCAGCGCCTCTCGAGGCCTCACGGTATCTACGTTTCACAATCTCGGCCTCAACATCATCCGCCGCGAACATAAAAGCCTGGGCTTCAAACCCGGCTTTTCTATTTTTGATTCCGAAGATGCCCGCTCGCTACTTAAAGAGTTGATGCTCAAAGATGGCGACTTGGATAACGACCATCTCGATCTCGTACAACATCAGATTTCCAACTGGAAAAATGATCTGGTCAATCCCGCGCGCGCCTTGAGTATGGCGCAGAGTTCCGGCGAGCAGACCATCGCCGTTATTTACCAGCGGTACAATCAGGCACTACGCGCCTACAACGCGGTGGACTTCGATGACCTGATCCTGATTCCAGTAGAACTTTTCCAGACCAATGCCGAAGTACTTGGCCGCTGGCAGCGCAAAATCCGCTATCTGTTAGTGGATGAATACCAGGACACCAACTCCAGTCAGTACCTGTTAGTGCAGCTTATTGTGGGAGATCGCGGTGCGCTTACAGTGGTGGGCGATGACGACCAATCCATCTATGCCTGGCGCGGTGCGCGCCCGGAAAATATGAGCCTGCTCAAGCAGGATTACCCCAGCTTGCGGGTGATCAAGCTGGAGCAAAACTATCGCTCTACCAGCCGCATCCTGCGCGTGGCCAACCATCTCATCGCCAACAACCCGCACGAATTCGACAAGGCGCTCTGGAGCGAGATGGGCTTGGGCGACCCCATCCGCGTACTGCGCTGCAAAAACGAAGAGGCTGAAGCCGAGCGCGTCGCGACCGAAATCATCACCCAACGCTTGCAAAAACAATACAAATACCGCGATTTTGCCGTGCTCTATCGCGGCAACCATCAGGCGCGATTGCTGGAAATGAAGCTCCAGCACCACCAGATTCCATACAAGATGAGCGGCGGCTCTTCATTTTTTGCCAAAACCGAAATCAAGGATGTGATGGCTTACTTGCGCCTGATCGTCAACCCGGACGACGATAACGCGTTTTTGCGTATCATCAACACCCCGCGCCGCCAGATTGGCACCAGCACCCTCGAAGCTCTGGGTAGCTATGCAAGTGAACGTCAAATCAGTTTATTTGCAGCCCTTGATGAGCTGGGCTTACAAGGTCGCATTCCCGAGAAAAATCTCGAACGTTTGCAGCGTTTTGCGCACTGGATCAAACAAGTTACCGACAATTGCCGGGGTGAAAAACCGGTAGATGCCATCCGCGAGATGTTGGGCGACATAGATTATGAGGGTTGGCTGCACCAAAACTCGGCGAGCAGCAAAGCCGCGGAAAAACGGCTGGAAAATGTTTTTTATCTGGTCGAATCGCTGCAAAAAAGTCTGGATAAAGCCGCTAATGATGATGACGACATTGATGGAATTGATAAAGAGTCACGCATTGAAGATGCCATCGCCAAGCTGGTACTGCGCGACTTGATGGAGCGCCAGGAAGAAGAGGACCTGAGTGACCAAGTACAGCTTATGACTCTGCACGCATCCAAAGGCCTGGAATTTCCCCATGTGTTTATGGTGGGCATGGAAGAAGACCTGCTGCCCCATCGCAATAGTATTGAAGATAACAATATCGAGGAAGAGCGACGCCTGACCTATGTGGGAATCACCCGCGCCCAGCGCACCCTGTCAATGACACTGGCGGGAAAACGCAAACAATTTGGCGAGATGAGCGAGACTACCCCCAGCCGCTTTTTGGATGAGTTACCCAGGGAAGATGTGGAATGGGAGGGCTTTGGGGAGCAAAGTGCCGAGAAAAACCTGGCCAAGGGCGAGGAAACCTTATCCAACCTGCTTAATCTGTTCGATTGATAGCGTGCCAAAAACAACAAAGGCGGCACATAGCCGCCTTATTCATAACTGGAGCAACTTACTTGCTACCGTCGACCATGTAATCCACCGCCGCTTTGATTTCATCATCGCTACAGGCCGCACACATACCCTTGGGCGGCATGGCATTAAATCCGCTAATCGCATGGGTATAAAGAGTGTCTTTACCCTTGCTCGTACGCGGCGCCCAGTCAGCAGCCGTACCAAATTTCGGCGCTCCCATGACACCTGCGCCATGGCAGGTAGTGCAGAAACCGGTGTAAACATCTTTACCGGATTTAGGTCCTGCAGCAACGGCTGGCGCTGGTGCAGCTGCGCATTCTTCACCTTGCATGCAAGTGCTTCCAACAGGTTCAATACGGGTTTGAACTTCATCGTTCTGGGCGACGGCCGAACCGGCAACCAGACCGGCGACAAACAGGATTCCGAACAATTTTTTCATGTGACTCACGGCGTTTTCCTCGTTGGTATAAGGCCGCTGAAACTTTATTCCAGCGCTGCCCATTGTAAATTCGGGGGATCTGGCGATCATTGGGCGCGCATTATAGCGGCAAATACCCACACAGGCGATGGCAGTATTTAGGAGTCCCGATAAGAATCTTATGGCGATTTGATCTGCTAGTACCAGCTGTTATGCTTATGGCCTCGACTTTACCCCTCATCGGATGCTGGCCAGTATGGAATATAACAGCGTTACCTTTGTCGCCTATTTTAGCGCCGCAGTTGTTTCCTTCCTGCTGACTATCACCTATTTATTCCAATTATTGCGGAAACAAAAAACCTGGCTGTTTGCCGGGGCTGCCGGAGTACATACTGCACATCTCGGCGCTGTGGCCCTGTCATTTTCCGACCAGTCCATCCCGCTTTATTTGTTGATCATTTTTGAATATCTGCATTTTAACGCCTGGGTCTTTTGTATCGGCCTGAGCCTTAAACACAACACCCAGCGCAAGCAGCTTCCTGCCAGCCTGCAACTGCTGTTCAGTGGTGGTTGGCCAATTACCGCACTGGCGATCGCCATGTTGTTCATTCCGAATATGAACCAGGCGGGTTTATCCGTATGGTTCGCGCTAGGGCTGGCGGTGATTGCCCTGGTCAGTGTCGAACAGCTCTATCGCTATGCTGCCGAGAATGATCGCCAGATTAAATTGTTGTGTATGAACCTTGCGGCCATTTTCCTTTACGACATCTATCTATTTACCCATGCATTGATCTTCAAAGGACTCGATCCGATGCTGTGGCAATCGCGCGCGGCAGTATCCATCGCTACCTGCCTGTTTATGGCATTGGGTGGGATGTTGTTATTGCAACGCAATGAGCGCCCTGCCAACTTCAATCTTTCACGGCCGATTGCCTTCTACACCACTTCCCTGGTTGGCGTAGGGGTGTTGATCACCGTGCTCTCGCTCGGTGGTTATTACGTGCGTTTGTATGGCGGCAATTGGGGCACAGTTTTTTATAGCCTTCTATTAGTCGGCGCGGTATTACTGATTGCTACGGTTTTTATTTCCAGCCGTATCCGTATGCGGTTGTCAGTATTGATCAACAAACATTTGTTTCGCTACAAATACGACTACCGCAACGAATGGTTGCGCCTGATCAACTATCTCGCTCAACCGGCGGAGGCAAGTGAGGTCAACCAGCGCGCCTTTTTTGCGGTTGCTTCTACTACCAAAGCTCCCAGTGGCGCAATCTGGCTACGCAAACAAGGTTTTTATGAACCCGTCTATCGCGCTAACCTCCCTAATTTTGTTGATCTGCAAGAGGAGCCGGTTGACAGCCCGTTCTGTCGCGCATTTATCGAATCGGAATGGGTGTTTATTCCCGACAGTGGCGATAATGAAGCACTTGGCCAACACAATGAATTACTGCCGCACTGGGCACACAATATCCCTGACCTCTGGTTACTATTCCCGCTTATTGTGGGTGAAGAATTAGTGGGATTTATGGCGCTGACCAAACCTGGAGGCGATGAAACCCTCACATGGGAAGATCTGGATTTGCTTAAAACCATGGGGCGCCAGATCGCCAGCTACCTCAAGCGGCACCAACAGGCAGAACAGTTAGTCGAAGGCCGCCAGTTCGATACCTACAATAAATTAGTCGCCTTTATTATCCACGACCTGAACAACCTGATTGCCCAACAAGCCCTGGTGGTGCGCAACGCTGAAAAACACAAAGGCAATCCCGCTTTTTTTGAGGACGCGATCAAAACTATCAGCAACTCGGTGGACCGCATGAACAACCTGCTCAAAAAACTGCGTCGCGATGATTCGGACTTGGTCAAACGCCTGTCGATTATGGAAGTAGTGCATCAAGCCATCAACGAATGCCAGCGCAGTAGTCCGCAGCTCAGCGCCGAAATACAACCAACCAACCGCACTATCAATGCCGATCAGGTGCGCCTGGTAATGACCATCACCAACTTCATCAAAAATGCCCAGGAGGCCACGCCAGACGACGGCAAGGTTCATGTTACACTGCGAATCCATAATAATTCGGCGGTCATCACCATCGAAGACACCGGTTCCGGCATGGATTGGGATTTTATCCATAACCGATTATTCAAACCATTTGAGACAACCAAATCCGGCAAAGGCATGGGTATTGGTGTCTACCTGTCGCGCGAATACATCAGCGAGCTAAGCGGCACACTGAACGTGGCGAGCGAACCGGGCGAAGGCACCACCATTACCATCACCCTCCCGTTGAACAAGGATTAGCGCAAGCGTATGAGCAAATCGACCGCCTCCAAACCAATCCTGCTAATTATCGAAGATGACGCTGGCCTGCAAAGCCAATTGCGCTGGCACTTTGACCAATACGAAACCATCGTTGCCGATAATCGCCAGGACGCCATCGCCGCCCTGCGCTTGCATGAGGCATCGGTGATCATCCAGGACTTGGGCCTGCCGCCCGATGAAGATGGTGTCGATGAAGGATTCAAATGCATCCAGGATATCCTGCGCATTTCACCCAACAGCAAAGTTATCGTGATGACCGGTAAAACTGATCGCGATAATGCCCTGCGTGCGGTGGCCATGGGCGCCTATGATTTTTATCAAAAACCAGTTGACCCCAATACCCTGGATTTGATCGTGCAACGCGCTTTCCACATTTTTGAATTGGAAGACTACAACCGTCGTATCACTTTATCGCAACAGGAACCGCTGGAAGGCCTGATCACTAACGATCCACAACTGCTTAAAATTTGCCGGCAACTCGAAAAAATCTCGCCTACCACTGTAACTTGCACCCTGCTGGGTGAAAGCGGCACCGGCAAAGAAGTGATGGCACGCGCTATCCACCAGTTGAGTCCACGCAAAACCAAACGGTTCGTAGCCATCAATTGTGCGGCGGTTCCGGAGAACTTAATCGAAAGCGAACTCTTCGGTTATGAAAAAGGTGCCTTTACCGGTGCCAACAAAACCACTATTGGAAAAGTGGAAACTGCCAGTGAAGGCACACTGTTTCTCGACGAAATTGGTGACATGCCTCTCAATCTTCAAGCAAAGCTTTTGCGCTTTTTGCAAGAACGGGTTATTGAACGCGTGGGCGGTCGCTCAGAGATTCCCGTTGATGTGCGCGTGATTTGTGCCACCAATAAAAATCTCGAGGAAATGGTAAAAAATGGTAGTTTTCGCGAAGACCTGTTCTACCGGATTTGTGAAATGACGGTGATCATTCCTCCATTGCGCAACCGTCTTGGGGACAAGGTATTGCTCGCACGCCATTTCAAACTCAAATTCGCTAAAGAGCACGGCCAGAATGTTACGGGTTTCACGCCCGATGCCATTGCAGCAATAGAAAACTATTCCTGGCCTGGCAACATTCGCGAGATGGAAAATAAGATCAAGCGTGCAGTGATTATGGCCGACGGCAAACACATCACACGCGAAGATTTAGGTTTGGCCGAAGCCGGAGAGCTATCGCTGAATTTGCGCCATGTGCGGCAAGAAGCCGAAAGAGGCGCAATATTGCGTGCGCTCAGCATGACCGACAACAATATTTCAGCCGCCGCTAAATTGCTCGGGGTAACTCGCCCAACGTTTTACGACTTGATAAAAAAATATGATATGAGCCAACAGTGTTTGGTTGGTGGAAGTGATGCAAGCAATGGCGATGAAAGATAATTAACCATTTCACAGTATTTCCAATAGTGGATTAATTGATTAATACAATATGGATATCCCACAGCTATCCCGGTTATCTCATCAAAAAAGCTGGAAAACTGATTCCGAACCCACAAAAAGCTACTGCTATTTTTAGCAGTCAAACCTTCATGTAATGAAAATAAACTCAGGGCATACCTGATCTGCCCAGCGCTGGGTAAACCAGGTTGACCGTAATTTAAATCGCAGGTATTTATAGATGTACAAGTGCGCAAAAACACTAATGTATCTAGCGTTTTTTACCGCTATTCCACTATTGCTATCTGCCTGTGGTGGTGGTGCATCAACAGACGATGCACCCAGCCAGCCAAGCAGCGTCATCAATAAACCTGAACCAAGTAGTATTTCCAGCAGCACGGAAGCCCTTGCCCTCCCATCATCTTCATTGGCCTCCTCCTCCAGCGCACCAAGCAGCACAGCCAGAAGTTCAGAGCGAAGCTACTTGCGTTCATCCAGAGCAAGCAGTTCAATCAATTCACAATCCAGCATAAGCATAGACGTAACACCACCCACCTCAACCAAACTACAGCTTTATCGACTTTCCGAAAACAGTATTACTTTGATATGGGACGATGCAACTGATGATGCGGGGATCAGCCATTACGAAATCTCTCGCAATGGGGTTTTTATAGCCAGGGTAGATTACCCATCCTATATGCTACTTGATCAAGGTTTGGCTTCCTACACAAGCTACAACTACTCTATTACGGCTTTTGATTTGGCGGGAAATGAATCGGGCTCACCGCAGATTTTTACTATACGCACACTTGCCACTAGCGGTGGAAGAAGTTCAAGATCAAGCCTTGACACGTTCAATAGCAGTATGGCCAATAACAGTTCGAAATTTGATAATAATTTATCCAGCTCCGATTCCAATGCAAGCTCTAAAGCGAACGTCAGCTCCAATTCCAATACAAGCTCTAAAGCGAGCGTCAGCTCTAATTCCAATGCAAGTTCTAAAGCGAGCCTCAGCTCCAAATCCAATACCGCAAGCTCCACATCAAGTATCAGCAGTAATGCTGAACAAACCGTTACCATCACCTGGAGCCATCCAAACCAACGGGAAA
>JAJQJO010000379.1 GCA_021323495.1 Cellvibrio sp.
CTCCGATAACGACAAGCCTGCAATTCTAGCGGAGATTACCTGAGCGGAAGCTGTATTTATGTTAATTGGTGTCGCCTCTGGCAAAAATACAACTAACTCTTTCAACTTTTTAACTGCTTCAGAATTAAATCAGGGCACAGCCAACAAATCGTCAACTTGTGTTAACGATAAAAATTTGGGCGGGACTCCAGCTGAAGCTACGCTACCATCGTCCGGATTAAATTTTGTGGTTTGCGGTTTTGTTGAAGCAACCATTTCGGCCACCGACGTAGCTAGTGCAGGATCCAGCCCTTGTGCAGAAAGCAACTTTTCGAAAGCTAATAAAGTTGGTTGATCTATTTTGTCGCTCGGTGCCAGGTTAGTCAAATTTAAGCGAGATTGTGCGTCGGTAATATAGCCAGATAATGTAGCGCTTGATTCCTCTTCACTATCCCCGCCGTTATCTACGTATTGGTCCAGGCGGGTATCTTCCAACGGCGCCGCCCACGGTTCACCGAGGTAATCAACCCGGTTTAGTTTTGCATCTTCACGCAAAATTAAGCGGGCCCAATCAATAGCCCCGCGCATCACCCACTGTTTCTGAAGCTGATAGCGTTGATTTTCTATAGACCGAACTTGTACATTTTGTTGTCCAAACAGGCTCATCACTAACGTAATGGCTAATGCGGCCAATAGAAGCGCAGTGACAATCGCTACCCCGCGCTGCTTATTTAGTCGATGTAAGGCAGGTTTTATTGCTCGATTACGGAACATTACGCTCCACCCAACATAAAAATTTTCGTAATTCTCTTGTCATGGTTTTGCAATTGCAAGGAAACCTGCAAACCGGTTGCGACATTTGCTTGATTCGGTTTTTTAGTATCGTTCTCTTCGGACTTATCAATAGAATTATTATTAGCCAAAGGCTTTTTTGAATCATCATTATTTTTTGAATTATCGTCTTTTTTCTTATTATCGGCGAAGGGAGTATTTGCAGAATTTGGGGTAAGATTAGGCCCCGATAAATTCTCGGGGTAGCCGGTGAACTCAACATTTTGTACATTTTTCTGCATTATTACTGCGATTTGATCACTGGACGGATTCTTCGCTTGCTCTAAGAACTGATTCAATAAAGCAAAATCACGCGTAGGATCAGATTCGAATCGAACTAGATTAGAATTTTGCAAACGATACACTACCACTTGCATAGCGGGAGCCTGATCGTCCAAATATTCATGACGTATCAATATTAATTGTTGAGGCTCAATCCAACTAGAACGACCGTCTGTCATCGTAGGGTAACTCAATGGATTAACGTTTTGTGAACAGTCGCTTTGCAACTGAGCAAAGGTAAGCTGTAAATTGCGGGTTTGTGCAAGTTCTGTCGTTAATACTTCGCGACTTCGGACAATGCTATCTAATCCACGCCATCCCAATACCGCAACGATTGCTAGAATACTAATGGCAATCAACAGTTCAATTAATGTAAAACCACGATTCTTAGAGTGCATTCGGAACCACCTGTGTCAGCTGAATTAATTGATGCTCAGGATAACGTTCATCAAATACACTGACTTGAACACGACGAAATGAGGGGTTTGGCGTAGCCGAAACCTCCTGAAAACAAAGCAGTTGTAAGTCATCTTGGGGACAGGGAAAATTGCTTCGCCCAACATCGGGCCAAGTTTTTGATAAGCGAATCTGAGCCAATCTGTTCTCCGCAGACCACATTGACATCATTGACACGCGTAGATGAGTGCTGTTTTGAGTAAGACTACCGACGGCCCGCAAGCTTGCGCCCAAGGCGACGCCAACAATTACTAAGGCCACAAGTACTTCTAATAGGGTAAATCCTGCCTGCTGATTTGTATGCATTGCTAATCTTAACCAATGGATTTGAGTATCAATATCCTAGCACGATCTATTCGACAGTAAAATGGCCAATACCGTCAGCCACAATCGATACTGCGATGCCCCCACTAGCCAATGTTAAAGTGAACGGTTTGTCAACTGGCTCACGTCCAAAAATAATTTGCAAAGGGAGCTCTTTTTGTTTTAAATTGGGATATATAGTAATAGCTAAAGGCGCATTTTTGTAACTGCGTTCACGAAACAAATCGTTATCATTTAATAATTTCCATTCGTTATTACTTCGCACGTAAAATCGGTACCGCTCACTATCAACTTCGAATGCCACTTGACTGTTTCTAACAATGGCCTCTTCGCGCGCTAACTGCAATAATAAGGCGATACGTTGAGCATCTCCTTGCAATGCTTGCTGCTTACTAGGAATTGAGTTCAAACTGACTAACCCTAGCATGATGCCGACCACCACTAAAACCACCAAAAGTTCCAGCAACGTAAATCCGCGATTTTTTTTGCTGGCTCCTAACAATTTTTTAGTTGAATTGGTGGAATTGAAGCCCACTATAAATCCCAAGATCCAATGTCGGCATTAGCTCCTTCACCACCAGGCTGTCCATCTGCGCCATACGAAAATACGTCATACTCACTATGTATACCAGGATTCAAATATTGATAGGGATTTCCCCAAGGATCTTTTGGTATTTTCTCCAGATATCCATCTGCCTTCCAACCTTTAGCCGCAGGCCCGGAGGTCGGTTTGGTAATCAATGCCTGCAATCCTTGCTCTGTCGTAGGGTAGCGACCATTATCGAGCTTATACAAAATTAGGGCCTGTTTAATGTTAGAAATATCTTGTTTAGCTGCTGATATTTTAGCGGTGTCAGTATGTCCTACCAATTTAGGAACAACCACTGCGGCCATAATTCCCAAAATAGCAATTACCACCATTATCTCTATCAAAGTAAAACCGCGCTGTGCAGACAAGCGAACGCGGGCACAAAGACAAGTTAGAGAGACTGAATTTTTCATAAATATAACCCCGATCAAAATTGTAATGATTATTGTATTGCAAGTGACTTAATAGTGCTATTAAATACTATTAAAGTACTGAAAATTTACCAAAAAAACCTACTGAGAAGTGAGAGCAAAGTTTTGTGCCTCCTTACATCGTAATCCCTCTTCCAATTTTGTATTCACTTAACTATTCTCGAGATTATTCTCTAAAATATCTGGTCTTGATCCATAACGCTGCTTAAAGATAACTCTTGCGTCTTGCTGAGCCCGCATCACATATTTAATGGCAACAGGATCGGTTAAGTCACCGAACTCGCTCATCAATGTTGTAACTTCATCGAGATAGTCTTCATAACTCATCATGGTCACTCCATTAAATTGTTGAGCATGTACAGAATCAACGATCTGCACCCTCCATAAAAGCAGAAACAACCTTAGACGCCTCCTGTCCCTAGACTCGTGAGGCTAATCAATAGCCTTAACGATATCCTCGATAACCTTTTTTGCGTCGCCAAATACCATCGTCGTTTTGTCCATGTAAAATAATTCGTTGTCCAAACCGGCATAACCTGACGCCATAGAACGCTTATTAACGATGACTGTTTTTGCTTTGTAAGCTTCCAGAATGGGCATGCCTGCTATAACCGACTTAGGATCTTTAGCAGCCGGATTTACCACATCATTAGCTCCCAGTACCAGAACCACATCGGTTTGCGCAAATTCATTATTGATATCTTCCAT
>JAJQJO010000047.1 GCA_021323495.1 Cellvibrio sp.
GTTAAAGTCACTGTCTGAGTCCGCCGTTAATCATGGCATTGAACAGCCTTCATCTATACAGACTCCATACCGCAATACCATTCCTGTTGAAAAAGAAATCAAGTCTCCTGGCGATGTTGCCCTGGAGCGCAAAATTCGCTCAATTATCCGTTGGAATGCCATGGCGATGGTCATGAAAGCCAATGATAACGATGAAGGCCTTGGTGGCCATATCGCTTCCTTCGCTTCATCCGCTACTTTATATGATGTAGGTTTCAACCACTTTTTCCGTGGTAACGATGGCGATACTCCCGGCGATCTGATTTATTTCCAGGGACACGTATCACCCGGGATGTACGCACGCTCCTATGTTGAGGGCCGTTTGACTGAGACTCACCTGGACAATTTCCGCCGCGAGGTTAATGGTGGTGGTTTGTCTTCCTATCCTCACCCCTGGTTAATGCCGGACTACTGGCAGTTCCCAACCGTATCCATGGGGCTGGGACCAATCAAATCTATATACCAGGCCCGCTTTAACCGCTATATGGAAGCGCGCGGTTTAATTCCTGCAACGGATCGCAAGGTATGGGCCTTCCTGGGTGACGGCGAATGTGATGAGCCGGAAAGCCTGGGTGCTATTTCCCTCGCCACCCGCGAGAAACTGGACAACCTGATTTTTGTGATCAACTGTAACCTGCAGCGCCTTGATGGCCCGGTGCGTGGCAACAGCAAAATCGTGCAAGAGTTGGAAGGTGTATTCCGCGGCGCGGGTTGGAATGTAATTAAAGTCCTTTGGGGCCGTGGTTGGGACGAGTTGCTTGCCAAAGATAAAACCGGTCTATTGCAGAAACGCATGGACGAAGTCGTCGATGGCGAGATGCAAAACTACAAAGCCAACGGCGGTGCCTACACCCGTGAACATTTCTTTGGCAAATATCCGGAGTTGCTGGAGCTGGTCAAGGATATGTCGGATGACGATATCATGGGGCTTGCACGTGGCGGCCATGATGCTCACAAGGTATACAACGCTTATCATCAGGCCGTTAATACCAAAGGCAGGCCAACCGTTATTTTAGCCCAGACCGTTAAAGGTTATGGTATGGGTACTGGCCAAGCGGTTAACAAAACCCACTCATTGAAAGAGCTGGATATTGACAGCTTGAAAGCGTTCCGTGACCGCTTTGAGTTGCCAATCAGCGATGAAGATTTGCCTAAACTTCCGTACTATCGTCCCGCGGAAGACAGCCCTGAAATGCAGTATATGAAAGCTCGCCGCAATATGTTGAAGGGTTATTTACCTTCCCGTAATGCGAGCTTTGATCCACTGCTGGTTCCGGCGTTGGATGCATTCGCTGCACAACTCAAGTCAACCGGCGAGCGCGAAATCTCTACCACCATGAGTTTTGTGCGCATCCTGTCATCACTGGTAAAAGACAAGCAAATCGGCAAGCAAATTGTACCGATTGTGCCGGATGAAGCGCGTACTTTTGGTATGGAGGGTATGTTCAAAACCGTCGGTATTTACTCATCCGAAGGCCAGAAATACGTTCCCCACGATGCTGGCCAAATGATGTCTTACCACGAATCGGCTACTGGCCAGATCCTGGAAGAGGGGATCAACGAAGCGGGTTCCATGGCGTCCTGGATTGCGGCGGCGACTGCATATAGCAATTACCAAAAGCCAATGATCCCTTTCTATATTTATTACTCCATGTTTGGTTTCCAGCGTATTGGCGATCTGGCATGGGCCGCTGGTGATTCGCAGGCGCGTGGCTTCCTGTTGGGTGCTACCGCTGGCCGCACCACATTGAACGGCGAAGGTTTGCAGCATCAGGATGGCCATAGCCATGTATTTGCCAATACCATTCCTAACTGCCGCTCCTATGATCCTACCTACGCTTATGAGCTGGCGGTGATCATTCAGGACGGTATCAAGCGGATGTACCATGACAATGAAAACGTGTTCTATTACGTTTCATTGATGAACGAAAACTACCAGCATCCCGATATGCCGGAAGGTTCAGAAGAAGGCATTATCAAAGGTATTTATCAACTGGAAAAAGGTACTGGCAAAGCCAAAAACCGTGTCCAATTGATGGGCGCTGGCACTATCTTGCGTGAAGTGCGTTTTGCTGCTGAAATCTTGCGCAAAGACTTCGATGTTGAAGCTGATGTGTGGAGCGTAACCAGTGTGAACGAACTGACCCGCGATGGTCAGCGCGCGACCCGTTGGAATATGCTTAACCCCACTGCCGCAGCGCGCAAGCCCTACATTACCCAGGTATTGGAAGGTGCAGAAGGTCCGTTCATTATTTCAACCGACAATTTAAAAACCTACTCCGAGCAACTGCGTGCTTTCATTCCAGGCTCTTATACCGTGTTGGGGACTGAAGGGTTTGGTCGCAGTGATACCCGTACCCAGTTGCGCCATTTCTTTGAAGTAAACCGTTACTTCGTGGTTATTGCAGCACTCAAATCTTTGGCAGACCAAGGCAAGATTAAAGCTGATGTGGTTGCCAAGGCCATCAAGAAGTTTGGTATTGATCCGGAAAAAGCGGATCCAATGAGCGTATAAAACTGTCGCCCTCCCACAAAGAGGGCGACGTTGTTTGTATCCGTTCAAAACATTTATCAAATGTAGAAATAACTGATTAACGAGGAACTACTACAGTGGCAATTCAAACTATTAAAGTGCCTGATATTGGCGGCGCAGAAGGCGTTGAAGTAATCGAAATCTCCGTCAAGGTGGGCGATGTCATCGCCGAGGGTGATTCAATTGTCGTGCTTGAGACCGACAAGGCTTCAATGGAAATCCCGGCCGATAAAGCAGGCAAAGTTGCCGCTATCAAAGTGAAGCTGGGAGACAAAGTTTCCCAGGACAGTTTATTACTGGAAGTTGAGGCTGAAGGCGCAGTAGCTGCCGCGGAAACTCCAGCTCCTGCCGCGGCACCTGCGCCAGCCACCGCTGCACCTGTATCCACTGCCGCAGCGCCGGCCGCCGCAACTGAAGTACAAATGGTAGTTCCGGATATAGGCGGCGCTGAAGGTGTTGAAGTAATTGAAATTTCGGTAAAAGCAGGTGATGAAGTTGCTGCGGGCGATTCATTGATCGTACTTGAAACTGATAAAGCTTCTATGGAAATTCCGGCAGAGGCCGCCGGTAAAATTGTAAGTCTCGCAGTGAAAGTGGGCGATAAGTTATCACAGGGTTCAGTGATTGGTTTGTTAGCAACTAGCGGCGGCGCTGCCGTTGCAGCTCCTGCCTCCGCTCCTGCAAAAGTAGAAGGTGCTCCTTCTGCTACGCCAGCCCCGAAAACTGAAGCTCCACAAGCCGCCCCGGCCCCGGTTGCTGATGTTGCACAAACTGGCGATGTGTACGCTGGCCCCGCTGTACGTAAATTAGCTCGTCAACTTGGTGTTGATATGGGCAAAGTTCCCGGTACTGGCCCACGTGGCCGGCTACTGAAAGATGACGTACGCTCTTACGTTAAGCCTATTGTTATTGCTGCGCAATCCGGTGCGCCGCTGGGCGGTGGTTCAGGTATTCCACGGGTCCCGGCGATAGATTTTGCCAAATTTGGTGAAATCGAAACTATCAAGATGAGCAAGGTGAAAAAAATCACTGCGGATAATATGACCCGCAACTGGTTGAATGTTCCGCATGTTACCCAATGGGACGATGCGGATATTACCGATCTCGAAGCCTTCCGCAATGGTTTGAAAGCAGAAGCGGAAAAGCGCGGCAGCAAGTTGACTCCATTGCCGTTTATTATGAAAGCCTGTGCGGCGGCATTGATTGCTGAACCAAGCTTTAATGTTTCTCTGCATCACGATGGCGAAAATATCGTGCAGAAAAAATATGTACACATTGGCATCGCGGTAGATACCCCTAACGGGTTGATGGTTCCAGTTATTCGCAACGTGGATAAAAAAGGCTTGTGGGAATTAACTGACGAAATCAACGCAATCGCTAAAAAAGCGCGCGATGGTAAATTGCTGCCAGCGGATATGCAGGGTGGTTGTTTCACCATCTCCAGTCTTGGTGCCTCCGGTGGCAATGGTTTTACGCCGATTGTAAATGCTCCCGAGGTAGCAATCCTCGGTGTTTCACGTGCGCAAATGAAACCTGTGTGGAATGGCAAGGAATTTATCCCACGCAATATGTTGCCGCTGTCATTGTCTTATGACCATCGTGCAATCAACGGTGCCGACGCGGGCCGTTTCTTTACTCATCTGACCGCAGTCATTGCTGATGTCAGACGTCTGTTGTTGTAATTAAACTGACGTGTTGAAAAAAAATAAAGGGCCAGCGATTGCTGGCCCTTTTGTTTTTAGCTGTTTTTTCTTTAAAGTATTGCCAGTTAAATTAGATAAAAATGATAACGGCAGCTATTCGGTCTTGTGATTTCCCTGCAGAGTGATTTAACGATGGCCTATATTAAATTTTTTTTTGGCTTTACATTAACGGTGTCATGCGCGGCATTGATTGGTTGTCAAACCATTACCCAATTTGACGATCCAACCAATACTTATACTCCTGAATCTACCTATCAAAAATTGATTGGTGAATATCCTTTTATTCACATTGCCAGTCGGGCAGTGCCTGCACCAATACAAGAATTTAAGAACATTACCTATATACGATATGGCAAGCGGGCACTACAGCTGGATTTATATCGACCTGCATCAACGGTGAGTCAACAACTGCCCGGTATTATCCTTGTTCACGGGGGAGGCTGGCGCGCTGGTTTTCGCACCAATTTCACACCCATGGCAATTGGCCTGGCGCAGCGCGGCTACGTGGCGGCGACTATAAGCTATAGGTTAGCGCCGGAGGCGAAATATCCCGCTGCTATCCAGGATGTAAAAGCGGCGATTCGCTGGCTGCGTAAAAACGCCAAAAAATATGGTGTTAACCCCGGGCAAATTGTTGTGGGTGGCGGTTCAGCGGGAGGGCAAATTGCCAGCCTTGCCGGTGTCACCCATGGCTTGGAAAAATTCGATCCGCCAATACAAAATCCGGATATCTCCAGCGCGGTGCAGGCGATTGTTAATATTGATGGCTTATCGGATTTTACCTCGGCGGCCGCGCGCTTCCATGAAGATGATCCCCGTAAAACCCCGTCGGCAGCGGGCGCCTGGTTTGGCGGACGTTACAGTGAAAAAAAAGAATTGTGGCATGAGGCATCACCACTTTTTTACGTGAATGAAAATACACCGCCGATTTTATTCTTAATCAGTGCACAAGAGCGATTCAGTCTGGGGCACAAAGAGATGATTGAAAAAATGAAGCCTTTTGGAATTTATTCCCAGGTTACGCACATTCCGGCTTCGCCCCATTCTTTCTGGTTGTTTGATCCCTGGCTGCAACCCTCTGTGGATATTGTGGCGAATTTTTTAGATCGACAATTCAAAATAATGCATAGCGATAATGTCCGCTAATTACATAGTCAAATAGCATGTCTTCAAGTTGTGGGCCTGAGCCAATATTATGGACAATCAAGGGGCGTAGGCCATCACTGGAAAGTTTGTCCGTCACCACCCCGATATGCGGCAAGTTGCCTGGTAGCATCCAGGTGACAAGGTCGCCTGCCTGATAATCCTGGGCTTTATTTGAAATAGTCAATTTTTTACCGTGCCGGGCGAAAAAAGTTTGCAGGTTGGGCACACGGCGATGATCGATATTGGTGTCGGTTTTGGTTTGCCCCCAGTTCTTTTTCGCGGGATAGAGTGAAAAATTTCCGCGCATATCCTCATGTACCAATTGTTGTAAATCTATTCCCAGATTTCGATATGCGCGAATAATTACATCGGTACATACGCCGTATCGAGCAGGTATGTCACCCATCGGGTAGGCGATTTTAAAGTAGGTGCCATTGTAAGTAACTGCATCCCTGGTTTGTTCGATAGCGGCCTTGATCAAGGTGCGTGCCTTGTCCGTTTGATGGGTAGTAATATCTGCGATGCAATATTGCGCCAGTAGAAAAAGCAGTGCGCTTACAACTAAATTTTTTGATTTGGCCATCCACACACCCATCATTTCAAGATTTGGTATCAGTTGTTGTCTTGTGCATCCTGGTGTTCCAATAGAGCAATTTTGCAAAGGGCGAAATTGTTTTTTCCAGCAGTATCAGGATCATGAGTCCCAACAAGACACCACTGCCATTGGCAAGGATATCCATTCCGCTAAAGGTGCGTGGTGGATTGAAATGCTGGCCAATTTCAATAGCAATTGAATAGGCAATCAACAATGCAGCGCGCTGCCAGATTGGCCAGGTTGGCCGCGCAAAACTAATTGAAAATGCGGCAACGCAGTAGCCGGCAAAATGCATAAGCAAATCATTGAAAACAGGGACGGAGTTTTCAGGGTGGGGTGTCAGGCCGAGATAGGTATAAAGCATTAACAAACAATAAAATTGCACAACGCACAGGCAACGCCAAAGCATGGTCAGCTCTCCATAAAATTTTGGCGAGCATAGCAGGTTGGGTTGGTGGGAGCGATCGGGTTATAAGTGAAGTTATTTGACCAGGGCAGCCAGTGGCTCGGCAGTGTAAAGATCTTGCGGTGCATTAATATTAAAAAAGGGATCGTAGCCTTCTACCGCAAATTCTACCTCAACCATCTTTTGTTGTTTGATCCAATCTTGCAAGCGGGGCATTTCGCCGGTTTGCAATTGTTGTTCAATCTTGCCAAACAAGGATGCATGCCAGAGCGCAAACACAGGGTGAACGCGATTGTTAGAGGTAGCGATCGCAAGTTGTGCATGGTGCGCAGTAGCAGCAGCAAATAAGCGCGCAACTATATCGGTAGGGAAAAAAGGCGTATCCGAGGCAAAACTGGCTAACCACTCGGCATTCGGGTTATCGGCATGCATCCAGCGCAAACCGGCATGGATTCCTGCCAATGGGCCCCGGTTATCCGGGTAAACATCGGGCACAACGGGCAAGCGAGTACGTGCAAAGCGCAGGCTATTGCCATTGGCGTTTAGTAACAACGAACTAACCTGGGGTTGTGCGCGTTCAATTGTCCGTTGCAACAGCGTCTTTCCTGCAAGCGGCAGCAGACACTTATCGCCACCGCCCATACGACGGGCCAAACCTCCGGCCAGGATAACGCCGACAACGGATTCAATAGTACTCATAAGATTTTTTGCTGCGTCAGGATCGTGGTCTAGGATTAATGAGCCGCCTATTTGATTCTATGGCTTTGGCACACTAATCATTATCTTTTCATATTCTCTAGTTTAGCTGCTGATGGGATTCATAACCATGATTTTTATGGTCGGCGCCTCAACAACCAACGTTAAGTAACGTTACCGCGACAAAAACTATTGGTCCCATATCGACAATTTATTTTTTCTATTTAAGAGGGACGCCTAGGATGTGCTTGAACCTAACCACTTCGTTAACTGCAATGGATGGATACTGCTATGAGCAAAACCGATTTGACAACGTCCGCCGGTGTTCCGGTACCTGATGATAACAACAGTATCAGCGTCGGCCCGCGCGGCCCTTTAACTTTCGATAACCATTACCTGTTCGAAAAGCTGGCGCACTTTAACCGCGAACGTATTCCGGAGCGGGTTGTACATGCGCGCGGTACCGGTGCTTACGGTCATTTCACCCTGAGTAAAAGTTTAAGCGAATACACCATCGCCGATTTTTTGCAGGCAGTTGGCGATAAAACCGAGGTTTTTTTGCGTTTTTCTACCGTAGGTGGAGGCCAGGACTCCAGTGATTACGCGCGCGATCCACGTGGTTTTGCAGTAAAGTTTTACACCCGCCAGGGAAATTACGATGTGGTCGGCAATAATACCCCGGTGTTCTTTTTAAATGACCCGATCAAATTTCCGGACTTCATTCACTCGCAGAAGAAAAATCCGCAAACCAATTTACCTGATCCTGCCGCAGCGTTTGAATTTTGGGCAAATCATCCGCAATCGCTGCACCAGATGACCATCCTGATGTCGGATCGTGGGATTCCGCTTTCCTATCGCCATGTGCATGGATTTAGTTCCCACACCTTGAGTTTGTGGAATGGCAAAGGGGAGCGCTACTGGGTGAAATGGCATTTCAAAACCAATCAAGGCATTAAAACCCTGACCGATGAACAAGCCGCAAGCATGCCGTTGTTTGGTGCGCAAAAAGATTTGGTGGATGCCATTAATCGCAACGAATTCCCGAGTTGGACCGTAAAAATCCAGATCATGACCCGGGCCCAGGCAGATACCTACCATATCAATCCGTTTGATTTAACCAAGGTGTGGCCGCATAAGGACTTCCCCTTGATTGAAATCGGCCAGCTTGAGCTGAATCGCAATGTGCAAAATTATTTCGCGGAGACAGAGCAATCTGCTTTTGCGCCGAGCAATCTGGTTCCCGGCACGGGCGCCTCGCCCGATAAAATGTTGCAGGCGCGTTTGCTTGCTTATCAGGATGCCCATCGCTATCGCGTCGGGGTAAATCATAACCAACTGCCGGTCAATGCACCGCGCTGCCCGGTCAATCATTACCAACGCGATGGCGCTGCTGCCGGTTGTCCATTCAGCAATGGCAGCCAACCACAAAATAGCGGGCCGAATTTTTTTCCAAATGATCGCGCTGCGCAGGGATATCCTGCACCCAATCCGGGTTATCGGGAGCCGTCCATGGTACTGAGTAATGCGGTAGTGGATCGCTATGATCAATTGAGCGAGGATTATTACACTCAGGCGGGCGATTTGTTTCGTTTAATGAACGATGATCAAAAAGCGCAACTCGTGCGCAATATTACCGCGGGTTTATCGCAAGCGAATGCATCAATCCAGGAGCGGATGCTGGGCTATTTCCACAAGGCTGATCCCGCCTATGCCGCGATGGTCAAAGCACTCTTGTAAATATGGTTTTGTGGTTAACACGCCGCTGCCTGGACAGCGGCGTTTTGTCATCTGCCTGTGGTACGTCAATCTTTCCCCCATCGGTATTTCCCTATAGGATTCAGCACTTGTCTCTAATGCGTTTTCGCGCTGGACATGATGACGATAACCAATAAGGAAAATGGATGATGCAAACCTTACCCCGGCAATTTTTTTCACTCCAGGCGCGCTGGTTTTGGGCGATCTTTTTAACCATCGCCCTTCTCGCTGCAATAGCGGCGCTCAAATTGATGTTTGTTGCCGCACCAGGATTAAATCTGGATATCAGTTTCGCGCGCGAACAGGCCGTCGCTACCGCCAGGGAATTCCAGCAACAACAAGTCCCTGAACTCAAAACTGACCGCTCTGCCGCGGTTTTTGTGAGTGATCGTCACTTCCAGAACTATGTGGAATTGGAAGCAGGTGGCGTAAAAGTTTTTCAAGCATTAATGCCGCAATTGGATGCGGTAACCCACTACTGGAAAGTGCGCAGTTTTACTGCCGGGCAAGAGCAAGAGTTAATCGCCGCGTTCAGCCCTAAAGGTGATCCGATTTCCTTTGCCTATAAAATTCCCGAACAGGAAGCAGGGCGCGCGCTGGAAGAAACTGCCGCGCGTGCCCTGGCTGAAGCTGGGGCACGTCGTTTTATAGGAGAGCGGTTTGTCGCCTACAAACCGCTGGAAACCAAAGTCACCAAACAGGCCACTGGCCGCGCCGACTACCGTTTCACCTACGAGCATAAAAGCCTGAAGGTAGGGGAAGCGCGTTTTCGTCTGGAGTTAAAGGTGGCGGGGGATAAATTGGTTGCCGTCGATACCTTTAAGCATATCCCCGATGCATTCAATCAACGCTTTGGTGAGATGCGTTCACTCAATACCCAAATCAGCCAGATCGCCAGCTATTTTATGATGGTGCTATTCGGTTTGGGCGGTTTGGTTGGCGGCGGGGTCTGGTTGTTTCGCCGCCATCAATTGCAATTGCGCGCTGCGCTCTGGCCGGCGGCGGTAGTATCGACAGGTTTGGCGGCAGCAACGCTGTGTAATTTACCTATCGCCTGGATGGATTACCAAACGACAGCGCCCGCGCAAACGTTTTTGCTTCAGCAGTTGGCGCAAGCGGCCGCGTTATTGGTTGGGGCGAGCCTGTTTTTTGCCGTTATTTACGCGGTGGCCGAAGGCTTGACGCGCATGGCATTCGCGGGGCACCCGCGCGTGTTTGATTTTTTTCGTCCCTCCGCTGCTGCCTCACCCGAGGTACTTGGTCGAGTGTTGGGCGCTTACGCCTGGACCGGTTTATTCCTGCTCTATGCAATTGGATTCTATCTGTTCAGCTCAAAAGTATTAGGCTGGTGGCAGCCGACCGATATTAATTCCGATCCCAACATCCTTGCCAGCTGGCGCCCCGCGCTCGCGCCCATTTTTACTGCGTTGCAAGCGGGTACCTGGGAGGAATGCGTGTTCCGTGCGATACCCCTGGCCCTGGCGGTCCTGATTGGCAATCACTTTGGCGTCCGCAATAAATTGGTTATTGCCACCTTGATCCTGCAAGCGCTGGTGTTTGCGGGCGCCCATGCCAATTACCCCAACTTGCCCGGCTACAGTCGCCTGATTGAGTTGTTTATTCCTGCTATGGCCTTTGGTCTGGTGTATCTACGCTTTGGTTTGGTGATTTGCATGATCACCCATTTCGAATACGACCTGATCCTTATGAGCATGCCGATTTTTACCGCGAATGATGCCAGTCTCTGGATCGATCGCGTGCTGGTTATTCTCGCCGGAACAGCGCCACTATTGGCATTGTTATGGGCGCGTTGCTGTATCGGGCATTCAAGGCCTTTGGCGGATAAATGGCGCAATGGTATTCCGCTCATTGTTATTCCCGATGTACCAGTGATCACAGCGGAAGGTTCGCGCACCGGGGGAGCTGCATTCGCGTTCAAACCCGTCTGGTTGGCGACGATTGCAGTGGCCTCGATCGTTGCCATTGGCCTGGCGGCGTTCAAGCCTCCGAAATTGGCTTGGCCTGAGTACCAGATTGGCCGTGCCGAGGCGCAAATACGGGCGGAGGAAGAATTAACCAAACGCGGTGTTGTCCTTGAAGGCGAATGGCACCGTAGCACAACGACTCATGGTGGCTGGTCGCAACCGCGGGAGTTCGTTTGGCGCGAGTCGGGGGTTGAAGAGGTTCAAGCGCTGCTTGGTAGATATCTGGATACACCTTTTTGGGTAGTTAGCTGGCGCAAGTTCGATGGCCCGGTGGAGAATCGCTCGGAAGAATGGCAGGCCTGGATAGCTCCCGACGGCCGCTTGCATGAGCTGGAGCACGCCCTGCCGGAGGGGAAGGCGGGTGCCAGGCTGAGCCGTGAGCAGGCGGTGAGCAAAGCGATGGAATGGATTATTAAACTGGGTTGGGGCGATCTTTCTACACTGGAAGAGAAATCCGTAGAGGAAATCTTGCGCCCGGCGCGTAGTGACTGGAAAGTCACCTTCATCGATAAAGCTGCCTATAACCACAACAATGGCCAGGCCGTGATTACCATCAAACTGGCGGGTGATGAGATGACCCACTATGAACGCAGTGTAGATGTGCCTGAGGCCTGGAAACGCGCCGAGAGCGAAGCCGAGTCGCGCAGGCAGCCATACAAGATCGTCGCCATGGTGGCATTCTTTGCACTGCTTGGTTGTGCTGCCATCAGCTTTTTCCACAAACATAGCGGACGCAAATTTAGCGTTGCGGCCGCGTTGCCCTGGGTGGCTATCGTAGTGATCGCTAATATCACGGTGTCGCTGTTGTGGATCGACCCTGCCTTGGACTCGATGCAAACCACTATGGCCTGGTGGATGCAACTGGGCATGTTGCTGGCGGGATTGGCAATTGGTTCAGGTGTCCTCGGTGTAATCGCCTTTCTGGCCGCCCAGGCTGTGCATGCTGAACGTCCGCGTGACGATGCCAGTGCAATCCATGATTTTAAGGTTGGCGCCGTGTTGGCACTGGCGTTGACGGGATTGCATTCGGTGCAGAAGTTAATGTTTCCTCCGGCCGCACCACCGGGTGTTTACTCCGCTGATGTCGCTACCATTGCTCCTTGGCTGACAACAATCCTGAATGGTTTAAAGGGGATCTTTCCCTCGTTGCTGTTGCTAATTATCGCGATAGGCCTGGTCAGGTTTACTACTAGCCGCTGGCGTTGGGCAATAGTTATTCTCCTGGCATTGGTTTGGTGGATTGGTGGTGCCTTGGCCGCATCCGAGTTGGTGGTCGCGCTCACAGCGCAATTGGTCACCGTATTGCAAGCGGTATTGGTACTGGAACTGATCCGCCGCCAGCAAATGGGTATTGCGCTGGCGCTGACCGGCGTCAGTATTGCGCTGCGGCAGTTGGGGGTGATGGAGGCGATTTATCCTTACTCCTGGCTACATGGGTTACTGAGCGCGGTTTGTTGTCTGGCGATTGGCTACTTCCTGCTTAAACACTGGTATCGGCAGGCAGTACAATAAGGACTCAAGCTAGTTGTCTGATCGAAAGCACTGGCTCGCCAGTGCTTTTTCATTCAGGCGAGCCGTGCCTTTTGTTCGGGTGAGGATTAGACTGCGCAGCAATTGTATTTACGGAGGGTACTTATGGAATTAAAACTTGAGGAGTTTCGCCGCGAATATACCCAGGGTGGATTGGAGCGCGGTGATCTGGCGGATAACCCGCTCGAACAATTCAATCTCTGGATGCAACAGACGATTAAATCGGGTATTCCCGATCCTAATGCCATGACTATCGCCACAGTAGATGCGACAGGCCAGCCCTCGCAGCGTATCGTATTGTTAAAGCATCTCGATGAAAAAGGTTTTGTGTTTTATACCAACCTCAATAGCCGCAAAGCGCAAGAGCTAAAACAGAATCCCAAAATCAGCTTGCATTTCCCTTGGTATTTTTTGGAGCGGCAGGTAAAAGTGTGTGGTGTGGCCGAACAATTGTCGACCGCAGATGTGTTGAAATATTTCATCACGCGGCCGCGTGACAGCCAGTTAGGCGCTTGGGCCTCGCAGCAGAGTCGTCCGATTTCATCGCGTGCACTATTGATGCAGCAATTTGAAAGCATGAAAAATAAATTTTCCAAGGGAGAAATTCCTTTGCCCGACTTTTGGGGTGGTTTCCGTGTGAAGCCCCATCAAATTGAATTTTGGCAAGGCGGTGCCGCGCGTTTGCATGACCGCTTCCAATACAATTTACAAGAAAACGGGACATGGGATATCCAGCGCCTGGAACC
>JAJQJO010000380.1 GCA_021323495.1 Cellvibrio sp.
GATAGCCCTTGCCTGAAAGTAAAGCCGCGGGCCGAGTTGAATCGCCGCGGTTATTTCCAGTTGGGTGTGGAAGTTTACGGCGGCGCTTTGCTTGCGCCCTGGTATGACCGCGATTTATCCATGGCGGGGCGGGTGACTTATCGCGACCAATCCGACCAGATTGGCAGTGCCCTGATCGACTTTTTGCGGCCGGTTGCGGTAGTGCCGAGCCTCGCGATCCATTTGGATCGCGAAGCCAATAACAGCCGTTCCATCAATGCGCAGAAAGACATAGTCCCACTATTACTCCAATTACCGACGGAAGATGCGGCCCTGCCGGATTTCCGTGGATTGTTGCATGCCGAGTTGCTGCGGCAGCAACCGCAACTCCTGGTCAAACAGCTACTGGATTATGAGATCAGCCTCTACGATACCCAGCCCCCTGCATTTGTCGGGTTAGAACAGGATTTTATCGCCAGTGCCCGGATTGATAATTTATTGAGTTGCTTCATAGGCTTGCAGGCGTTACTTGAAGCAGATGATCAGGTGTCAAGTCTGTTGATTTGTACGGATCATGAAGAGGTTGGCAGTGCTTCCTGTTGTGGTGCGAAAGGTCCAATGTTGCAGCAATTCCTGGAACGGCTAATTCCCGACAGTGAGGCCCGTATACGGATAATTGATCGGTCGATGATGGTATCGGCTGACAACGCCCACGGTATTCATCCCAACTTTATGGATAAACACGACGAAAACCACGGTCCCTTATTGAATCGCGGCCCGGTCATCAAGGTAAATGCCAACCAGCGTTATGCGACTACCAGTGAGACCAGCGCTTTCTTCCGTTTGCTGTGCGAACAAGCCGGGGTTCCGGTGCAAGCCTTTGTCGCGCGTACCGATATGGGTTGCGGCAGTACCATAGGCCCGATAGTGGCGTCTGAAGTCGGTATAAAAACTATCGATGTAGGGGCACCGACATTTGCCATGCATTCTATCCGGGAACTGGCCGGCACCTATGATGGCTGGTATCTCTACAAGGCAACCGTCGAGTTTTTTACTTACCAAAAAATGCCTGGTGCTTTTATTTCCCGGGCCTGATGGGTGTGCTTGAGTATTGATCAAGTGTTTTTAGCCGAGCGGCTGTTTTCTTTTGACGAAAGTGCAGCTGCTCGCAATCCTGTTGTGACTCAGTGCTAATCCTGGCGACAAGTCTGCCCCCTGTGAGCGCCGGCTGTTTATAATCAGTGCTATTTCTCTAATAAAAATCCTTTTATTATTTATCGATAGTCAACATCAGCTATTGTGATTAGCGTTAAGTGACCCTGGTTAGAGTTTAGTGGAGCCGAAAAATGGCGATTAGCCTTGATGTATTAGCGTCTTTTGCGCCGTTTAATACCCTTAATCATGAGTATCTAATGCAAGTGGCCGAGAAGGCTTCACTGCGGGAAATTGCCAAAGGGGCGATCATTTTCAAGCGCGGGCGTCCATTTCCGGAAAAGGTGTATCTGGTCAGTGGGACGGTAGACTTGATCGATTCAGGTTTTCAGATCAATACCATTAATCCCGCCAGCGAATCCCGCCGTTCACCGCTTAATATTACACAGCCAACCCAGGTTTCTGCCGTTGCAAAATCCGACGTAACCTTATTGTCAGTCGATAGTGACTTTCTGGATTTAGTGCTTGCCTGGAGTGAATCCAGCGATGAAGAAGCCGATATTTCCGGCGTGAGCCTGCACGATGACAGTGATTGGATGTCATCGTTGCTGCAGTCACCGCTTTTTAGCCGGTTACCGCCCGCCAATATTCGCCAGTTATTTATTCGCTTTAAAGCGCAAAAAGTACAGGCCGACGAAGTAGTCATCAAACAGGGCGAGCGAGGTGATTACTTTTATGTGCTGGAATCCGGCAGCGCTATTGTGATGGATACTTCAGGCAAGATTCTGGCCGCGCTGCGTCCGGGGCATTACTTTGGTGAAGAAGCACTGGTAGGTGACACCACCCGCAACGCCACTATTAAAATGATTACTCCCGGTAAAGTCATGCGTTTGGATAAAGAGGATTTCCGTGAATTGCTGCAAGAGCCGGTACTGAAGTATGTAAGTGCTGAAGACCTGAAAGCGCGTGCAGCCGATTTGCCTGCATACCAGATTCTTGACGTGCGTTTACCGCTTGAGCGGCGTGCCCAGGCGGTACCGGATAGCCGTAATATTCCCCTCAACCAATTACGCAATAATCTTAAGAATCTGGATGATTCGGTGACTTACGTAATTACCGATGATTCAGGCCGCCGCTGCGATGTGGCATCGCATCTTTTGACCCAGGCCGGTTTTGATAGCTGCATTTTGCGCGACTCTGCGCGCTACTATTCCGGTTTGTAATCCTGGGCTTTTTTCCGCTATTTGATTCCTGGCAAAGCGATGACCCGATACCGGCAAGCTGCAATTTTTTGTGGCTTGCCTGTATGATGGCGCCCTGATTTTTCCGGCTATTCATTGATAACAGATAGGGCATCATGAGCAAACAACGGGTTTTAACCGGCATTACTACCACGGGCACTCCTCATCTTGGCAACTACGTTGGTGCAATTCGCCCGGCGATTCAGGCAAGCCAAAGTGCGAACGTACAATCCTTCTATTTCCTGGCAGATTTTCATGCGCTGATCAAATGCCAGGATCCTGATCTTGTGCATCAGTCTACCCGCGAAATCGCTGCTACCTGGTTAGCGTTAGGGTTGGACACTGACAACGCTATTTTTTATCGCCAGTCTGATGTGCCGGAAATTCCCGAGTTGTGCTGGATGCTCACCTGTATGGCCGCAAAAGGTTTGATGAACCGTGCGCATGCTTATAAAGCATCTGTCGATGCCAATCTTGCTGCGGGTGAAGATCCGGATTTCGGCATTACCATGGGATTGTATTCCTACCCGATTTTAATGGCGGCGGATATTTTGATGTTCAATGCCAATAAAGTGCCGGTTGGTCGCGACCAGATCCAACACATTGAAATGGCGCGCGATATAGCGGCGCGATTCAATCATCATTACGGCGAACATTTTGTGTTGCCGGAAGCTCAAGTGGATGACAACGTTAATGCGGTGTTACAAGGTCTGGACGGCCGCAAAATGAGTAAAAGTTACGGCAATACTATTCCGTTATTTTTACCGGAAAAACAACTAAAAAAATCAATTAATAAAATCCTCACCAATTTACTGGAGCCAGGCCAGGCGAAAGATCCTGACACGTCGCCGGTATTCCAGATTTGGCAAGCTTTTGCCACACCGGAGCAATCCGCGCAAATGCGCCAGCAATTCGCAGAAGGTATTGCATGGGGTGAGGCAAAGCGCCAGTTGTTTGAACTGATTAATGGGCAGTTGGGTGAGGCGCGGGAAAAATACGAATCTCTATTGGCAAACCCTGCGCACATTGAAGAGGTTCTGCAAAAAGGCGCGGCAAAAGCACGTGCTTATAGCCAGCCACTCTTGGATAAAGTGCGTGAAGCGGTTGGGATACGCAAAATAAAATAATTTTTGGTCGCATAAAAAATCCCCGCCCTGTAAAGAGCGGGGATTTTTTTACAGTAAAGTTTACTTGTAACTTACTTGGCCAGCGTTGCAACCGCCTT
>JAJQJO010000381.1 GCA_021323495.1 Cellvibrio sp.
TGGTAGGCCAAATGGAAATCCTGGTGCCTATGGCTGGCCTGATTGATAAAGATGCTGAAATTGCTCGCTTGACGAAAGAGAGCAATAAGTTAATTCTGGATATAGAGCGCACTGAAGCGAAGCTTGGTAATGCTGCGTTTGTGGAAAAGGCACCTGCGGAAGTGGTCGCCAATGAACGCAATCGGGTTGCAGATAATAAAACTGCGGTGGATAAATTGCGCGAGCAGATTCAGAAAATTAGTGCGCTGTAATCTCAATTATCCGTGATTAATAAAAAAGCCGATGTTTTGCATCGGCTTTTTTATTGGAAAATTTTGCGTTGTCGCAGATCGCGTTGGACATCGCTGCGCTCAGGCTGCGGCCCCGGCCCGACCTACGCACATCAAATAAATTTTCACTACAAAAACAAAAAGCCCAATCTTGCGATTGGGCTTTTTGTTTGAATTCAATGGCGGAGAAGGGGGGAGTCGAACCCCCGATACCCTTTTGAGGTATGCTCCCTTAGCAGGGGAGTGCCTTCGGCCACTCGGCCACTTCTCCACGTCTGCCGAAGCGGGATAAGCTCCGTTTCAGCAGGTGCGGCATAATACCATAATTCTCTAAAAATCAAAGTCTTGAAGACAAATTTACGGAACAAAATAGCGAATATTTCGAGTCTGCATATTTTCCATTCAATTAGCGAAGCATCTCAAAAATAGAATCGCCATAAACGCCTACGCGGCGGATGATTTCTCATACCGCCGCGTAGTTGAAAAGCGCCGAACAACAAAACAATTAAATAAAACTTAACTGTCCTGCTCTTCCTGATTTTGCTTTTCGCGCTGAATACGCTGATAAATTTCTTCGCGATGTACAGCAATATCTTTAGGAGCATTGACACCAATACGAACCTGGTTGCCTTTAACGCCTAATACAGTAACGGTAACCTCGTCACCAACCATCAATGTTTCGCCAATACGGCGAGTCAAAATTAACATCTTTTATCTCCTTCACTCATCCTGTAAGAGTACGACTTAGGCACCCCTTGCCACAATCGACCCCCGAATACCCCCTGTCGCGTCCTGACAACCGAATGCCTGGATTTAAGTATCGTCTACTTTTTGCGAAAGGGAAGAAACCCCCAAACATTTTTCTGTCTATTTTTTAGGTAAACAGCAATGCAACTCTAACACCTTAACTAAACCGTCTTTTAATAGAAAACCTAGCCCCTCACACGGCTTTCTGACGGCTCGGCATCCAAACCAAAAGCGGTGTGCAGACTGCGCACAGCCAACTCCAAGTAACGCTCATCAATGATCACCGAAATTTTAATTTCAGACGTGGTGATCATTTGAATATTGATACTGTCTTCTGCCAAAGCAGTGAACATGCGCGAGGCAACGCCAGCATGGGAGCGCATACCAACACCCACGATAGATACTTTAGCTACCTTATCATCACTGCGTACTTCGCGTGCACCAATTTCTTTGGCGACCGCTTCCAGCACAGTAACAGCTTTGTTCATATCATTTTTATGGACAGTGAAAGTCAAGTCAGTAGTGCCATCGGCAGACACGTTTTGCACTATAACATCTACTTCAATATTCGCAGTACCAATAGGCGCAAGGATCTTTGCCGCTACACCGGGAGTATCGGGTACACCGGCAACAGTAACTTTGGCTTCATCGCGATTAAATGCAATACCGGAAACAATAGGTTGTTCCATAGTTGAATCTTCCTCATCGAGGGTAATAAGGGTTCCAGGGCCTTCTTTGAAACTGTGCAAAACACGCAGAGGGACCTTGTATTTGCCAGCAAATTCTACTGAACGAATTTGCAGGACTTTGGAACCCTGGCTGGCCATTTCCAGCATTTCTTCAAAGGTAATTTTTTCCAGGCGACGCGCGCGCTCACAAATGCGTGGGTCGGTGGTATATACACCATCCACATCGGTGTAGATTTGGCATTCATCGGCCTTCAAGGCAGCAGCAAGTGCGACACCGGTAGTATCTGAACCACCACGACCAAGGGTCGTAATATTGCCCTGCTCGTCTACACCCTGGAAACCAGCAACAACAACTACGCAGCCAGCTTTAAGGTCGGCACGCATATTTTCTTCATCAATTGACTGGATCCGCGCTTTGGTATGCGCATTGTCAGTAAGGATACGAACCTGGCCGCCAGTGTAGGAACGGGCATCAACACCACGCTTTTTCAACGCCATGCACAGGAGCGCAATAGTTACTTGCTCTCCAGTTGATACCAATACATCCAACTCGCGTGGATCAGGTGTTTCCTGAATTTGTTGCGCCAGGCCAATCAGGCGATTGGTTTCACCGCTCATCGCAGAGAGCACTACCACCATGTCATGGCCTTGTGCGCGGAAACTGGCCACTTTATCAGCGACCTGCTCTATGCGCTCAATGGATCCCACTGAGGTGCCACCATATTTCTGAACCAATAAGCTCATTACAGCCTAACCTTTATCAATTTAAAAACTTGTTACACGGGGTACAAATACGCTATTTGACCATTTTCATTTGCGAGACGGATGATCGAAGGCTGTTCATTGGTCGGGTATCTGGAACGGTAATAAAACGCCTCGCCGTCATCCATCCGCAATGCCACCGACACATCACCCAGCACCAACGCGCTATCCGCCTCTCCATTAGCGCTTACAGGCTCTTTGCGGATATAAACACGCACATCAAACTGTCCGCCAGGAGAAACTTCTAACGGATATGCACTCAAACCATTGCTACCGTTGCCTACTGAATCCCATGCAGGCGGATATTTTGCCGGATCAATTACTGCACCAAAACCAAACTTATAAGTGCTACCAGCAGAGAGCTCGATACCAGCCTTTTGATATCGCAGCGGGAATTCCCTTGCACCCATATTTTTGGTCACTACAGCTACATAAACCGGATCTTTTGTAGTTGCCGAAGTTGAATTGGTCGCAATATGCACTTCTATCGATTCAATAAGCGACATAATTTTTCCTTTTGAGTAATGGAACGAAAGAACAGCTTTTGATTAAAAATCACCACCGAGCTTCTTAAATCCTTTCAAACAGAAAAGCGTAACCCCCATTAAATCCAATCAAGGACACCACTTGATCTGCAGACAATAATTGCTAGCACTTACAACCAGATCGCAAAAAGGCGCCAATTAAACACCAGATTGAAACAAAAGTTAACCCAAATGGATGATTAAAAGCGGATTAATCACACATCCCATTGCTTTTTGTACAGCTATTGACCGAGTCGGGATTTGACCCAGGGGACTACCGAGGCCAATGCCGCATCAAGTGCGGCAACATCAGTACCGCCACCTTGCGCCATATCAGGACGGCCACCGCCTTTACCCCCCAACTGGCCGGCAACATAACCCATTAAATCGCCCGCTTTCACTTTGCTGGTCGCATCCTGGGTCACACCGGCAATCAGCGCCACTTTATCGTCTTCAACAGCCGCCAGAAGGACTACAGCTGAGCCGAGTTTATTTTTAAACTGATCAGCCATCTCACGCAGGGATTTGGTATCGGCCCCCTCGATATTCAAGGCAAGCACTTTAATACCATCCACATCAACCGCTTGCGATAGCACATCACCACTA
>JAJQJO010000382.1 GCA_021323495.1 Cellvibrio sp.
GAGCTGAACACCACGAGAGGCGCGCATTGGCGGTAATGTTCGGTGAGCGCACGGGCGAATTGCAATTCCCGTTCCGCGCTGGCGTGAGGCATTTTTTGGGTGCGTTGCAAGCTGGCCGGTAATAATGGATTGGGCGCTGGTACTGGCGGCCATTGACGATGGTGTAAACCCATCACCCAACAGTGACTGAATTGCAAACCGGCGCCTTCGAGCGCGCCGAGGATCTGGATAGGTGAATTCGGTGTTTGTGCCTGGAATGGTGTTTTACCGGCAATGCTGCGCAATTGTTGGATCGCATTGGGATAATTAAATTGAATGCCGGTGCCATCCAACTGTAAAAAGTTCTCCAGCACTTGATTCCACAGGGTGAGCTGTTGGTATTCCTGGCTATCCAGACGCCTTGTGCCTGGCCAGCCGAGCAGTTGTAAATGCTGCTGAAAAAAATCACACCAATATTGCGCGGGATGATCCCCAAAACTTTGGCGGCGATAATTTTCCAGTTGCACCAAACGGCTGACAAGAGTGGCAGCGCTTTCGGCCAGGCCCAGTTTGCTCGACAGCTTTTGGCAGTGGTAGCGCAGGTCGCTGAGGCTGATGGTGAATTTTCCGAGTTTGCGCAGGCGCTGGATTAAATGTGCGCGCAAAACCAATTCCTGGTCGGCATCGCCAAAAAAAGGAGAGAGCAATAGATTGCAGATGGCTGCCAGATCCCAGGAGGATTTTTGCAGCTCCAGTAACTCCAGCGTTGCGGTAATAATGGGTGTGGCGCCGAGCGGTGTACCAGCCGAAAAGTTAAACGGTAGTGTGTAGCGCGGATGATCGGGCAGGGCAGCAAGGGGTTCGAAAACCTCGACAAATATCCGTTCGACCTGATCGCGGCACTGGCCGAGGTTGGGCACGATAATACCAATCATCGACGCTGGATTTTGCTCCAGCTGGATTTTGCTCCAGAGCGCTGCCGCACGGATTTCAGCTTCACTGTTTTGTGTTTCAGTGCGGATCAATTGCGTTTGTTGGTGGTCCAGTTTAATGCTGCGTAATTCGTGGCAGGCACTATTAACCAGATCCTGATGTTGCGGTGGAATATCATCAAATCCGGTGAGATGGATAATGGATTCCTGTGTTAATTCGCAGGTTTTAAATGCAGCGGTCACAATGTGGTTCGCCATCTCCTGGGTAATAAAACCCAGCTGTGCAAGGCGCGCACGGAATTCCCCCAGCCAGGTGAGCCAACAGTAAGTATTGCTCTGCGCAGTCAGTAGCGGCTCGGCGGCGCGTACCTGTTCTTCACTGAGTTGCCAGAGCTCGAGGTTACGCAGGGCGCTATCGGCTGCCTGCGCCAGCGGCTCGGGTTGGAGGAGCGCAGCGGCGAGCGATGATTCGCCGATAATTTTCTCCCACAGGGTTTGGCGTTGCAGGTTGTTAATAATCCGCTGCGCAGCTGGAGCATAGGCACGGCGCTGCAACAATTCCCAGTTCAATCCGATCCACTGGCTCAGTGAGTAGATGCGGGGGCTGGGCCAGACATTAGCTGTTTCGATCCGGCGCTGGCCGTAGGCGCGCAACATATGGTTACGCAGGCGGTTGTTGGCAGTGATGATCAATTCGCCGCTGTCGATGGCTTGAAGGTAGGGTGTTATATCGAAATAGGTGTCTACCATGATGTTTTTTTTCGCCAGGGAGAAGTTGGGGCATTATGGCACCGGTGTTGGAGAGACAACAGTTTTTTGGTTATAAGTCTTTGTCGCATAAGGATTTAGCGGCAGGCTCGGCTTGTTTGGCCGCATGAAACATGCTAATTTTCCGGCCCATAACAACAAGCGCCCGGATTAGAACGCGTTATTCCTGCATTGTCAGGCAGGTTTCCCCAAACGGATTGGATAACAATAGCCCACAGGGCACAGCTTACGGGCAAAGCAATACCGGCAAATAAGGTCAATACATCAGGTGAGTGTTTCGTTAGGCTGCGACTTTTTTTAGTTTCTTCAAAAGTGCGTCTATGATTCCCTTTGTATTCCATAACTATAAACAAGTGACCCTATGAACCATCAAACTATTGGCAACTACAGGTGGACTATTTGTGCCCTCCTGTTTTTTGCAACCACTGTCAACTACCTCGACCGTCAAGTACTCAGTCTTTTAGCCCCGGCGTTATCCAAAGAATTTGGGTGGACTAACAGCGATTACGCGAATATCACCGCGGTGTTCCAGTTCGTTTACGCTATTTCCATGCTTTTTGCCGGCCGCGTTATCGACAAGCTGGGTACCAAGTTGGGCTATATAGTCGCGATTGTTATTTGGTCTATTGGTGCCATCATGCATGCCTACGCGGTGCCTATTGGTCACTTCACTAATAATGTATTAGCGATTGCAGGCATAGCGGCGATTCCGGTGTCCATAATCGGTTTTATGATTTCCCGCGCCGTGCTGGCGATAGGCGAGGCGGGTAACTTTCCTGCCGCTATCAAAGCGACTGCCGAATACTTCCCTAAAAAAGAGCGCTCATTTGCTACCGGTATTTTCAACTCGGGTGCAAACGTAGGTGCAATCCTTGCGCCTTTAACTGTGCCCTGGATTGCGGTCAACTGGGGTTGGCAGACCGCATTTATCGTGATCGGTGCCATAGGATTTGTGTGGATGGTGCTCTGGCAAATTTATTATGAAATCCCCACCAAACAAAAACGCTTGCATCAAGCCGAATTGGATTACATCAATACCAATCCGGGCGAAGCGCAAATTGCCCCCACCGAAGATGCGTTAAAAACTTCCTGGTTTAAATTACTTGGCTATCGCCAGACCTGGGCTTTTGCCTTCGGCAAGTTTATGACCGACGGTGTCTGGTGGTTCTTCCTGTTCTGGTTACCAAAATATCTGGGCGAGCAATACAATTTGACCGGTACCCAATTAATGTTGCCATTAACGGTACTTTACAGTTTGACGATGTTCGGTAGCATCGGCGGCGGTTGGTTCCCCACCTATTTTATGAACAAAGGTTACAACGCCTACGATGGCCGTATGCGCGCCATGTTTGTTATCGCCTTGTTCCCGCTACTGGTGTTGCTTGCACAACCGCTGGGCCATTATGGTTTCTGGGTTCCGGTAATCCTGATTGGTATCGGGGCATCGGCCCACCAAGCCTGGTCAGCGAATATCTTTACCACGGTTTCAGATATGTTCCCGAAAAAAGCAGTGGGTTCAGTGGTAGGTATTGGTGGTATGGCCGGAGGTCTTGGTGGCGTATTCCTGTCCAAAACCGGGGGCTGGTTGTTTGATTTTTATGGTGCCCAAGGCAATATCCATAAGGGTTACGCGATTATGTTTGCAGTTTGTGCGGTCGCTTATTTGCTCGCGTGGGGTGTGATGAAAATCCTTGTACCCAAATACAAGCCGATTACCGATCTGTAATTATTTGCAGTGATAGACATAAGCCGCTGGGTTGATCGATCCAGCGGCTTTTTGTTTTAAGGCTGGATTAGTTTCTTTAACACCATTATAGTTTTCCCACATTGGTTGTATAGGAGGTTTGCCATGTCGGCAAAGGTGAAGCAGGTAATGGATTCGATTAAGTCTTTGTCTTCTGA
>JAJQJO010000383.1 GCA_021323495.1 Cellvibrio sp.
GGAAGAGTCCCATTGGTCAGACATTACGTCGGTGCGCCAATCGTATAGCTCATCCAAAGTGCCTTCGACGTATTTTACCGAACAAGCATAAAAGTTGAGTTCCCGATTATTAGCAAATTGCAGGCTTAATCGAGGCGCAACCTCTTTACGCTCGTTAATTCGATAACTGCCGAACATCAGGAAATGGATACGGATAGAGAAGCCGGAAAGCTCAATTAAAAAATGCTTTCCCCAGCTACGAATCGCATTAATCTTTTGGCCGACAAGGCGTACCAAATCGATTTTGCTATTGCCTTCGACGCGTAAAATTCTCTCGCCGCTAAAATTTTCGGCCAATTCCCGCAAAATAACTATCGAGGGACCTTCTGGCATAATATCCCCTTCGCTTTCTCGACCTGCACCGGTAAAGGCATAAAGATAGATAAAGCGTAAGGGGAGATCTGTGCCCTAGCGGACACTGGGAAGCAGAATAGCGACTCAGGATTCAACTGGACTGTCGCTGGCATCCTGGGAGCTGCCGCGCAGTTGTATTTGCAGTCCCCGAAGAAAATTACGCAATACTTGCGTCTGGCACTCGCGATAATTGTTGTGCCCTGGCTTGCGGAAAAACGCGCTCAATTCGTGTTTACTTAATGGGAATCCGGCCAGGTCCATTACTTCCAGAATTTGCTCGTCTTTAAAATCCAGGGCGATTTTTAGTTTGCGCAGAATAATATTGTTATTAAGTTTTTTTTCCGGTTCAGGCTGCTCGCCTTCGCGTTTGCCACGTTTTTTATTGATCAAACCATTTAAAAAAATCGCTAGTTGAACATCGCGCAGCTCTTTGAAATCCGGTTTGTCGTCCGCTTTTAGCCAATCGCTTACCTGCTCGCGCGATGCATTGAAGCCACCCCCGGCAAACAGCGCCATCATTTGCGAATCGCCATAATCAAAAATAAAACGCAGGCGGCGGAGGATATCGTTATTGGTCATGGCATAGATCCGGGAATAATGGGTAAATAACACTATAGCAAAGGCAAACAGAGCGGACGCAAGCATCTTGAAGCAGGCAAACCGGATGCAATAAAAAACCCGAAGTTCTTGCGAACTTCGGGTTTTAATATGGTGCCCAGACCCGGAATCGAACCAGGGACACGAGGATTTTCAATCCACTGCTCTACCGACTGAGCTATCTGGGCGTGTCCTTTGCAGGCTGTGCTGCAAGAGGCGCGTATTAAACCCGTTTGGCCTTTTTGAGTCAATACAGAAAAGTAAAAAAAGTCCTTTTTTATCAATGGTTAATTTGTAATCAAACGCCAAGGGGCGATACGCCCGTCCCGTTTAATAGTTCTCCGGGGCAAAACACAAACAGCCATGTATTACGGTTTTGCACGCCAGTAATTTATTCCCTTCAAAATGACCGCTATTCGCGCAAACCTAGTCCTGCGCGAAACAAAATAGTGCGGTCAGCAGGCTTGATTTGGTCAGGAATTTCTATTTCCTGCCCATATGGTCAGCTAATTTTCTATATACGACCAATCAGGAACAGAACTTGCTGTAGGGCTAACAACGATTATCAAAATAACCATTTTTGCTACGGAGCTGCGTATGCAAGCCTTTATCGAAAATATGCCCAAAGCCGAGTTACATGTCCATCTGGAGGGAACCCTGGAGCCGGAATTGAGTTTTGCCCTTGCGCGCAAAAACAATATTGAACTGGGTTATGAGACGCCGGAAGCATTGATTGCCGCTTACGATTTTTATGACCTGCCTTCGTTCCTGAGTATTTATTACGGTGCGATGAAAGTGCTGCGTGATGAAGCCGACTTTTATCAGCTGACCTGGAATTACCTGAGCAAGGCCTATAGCCAAAATACGCTTTACGCCGAATTATTTTTTGATCCGCAAGCACATACCAGTCGCGGTGTGGAATTCGGCGTGATCATGCACGGCATTCGCGCCGCGCAGGAAGATGCCGAAGCAAAACTCGGCATCAAGAGCCAGCTGATTATGTGCTTCCTGCGCGATATGAGCGCTGAATCCGCAATGGAACATTTATTGATGGCTGAGCCTTATCGCGCCTGGTTAATCGGTGTGGGGTTAGATTCAGATGAAAAAAATAATCCCCCCATTAAATTCGCCCAGGTTTTTAAAAAAGCGCGGGAGATGGGCTTAAAACTCACTATGCACTGCGATGTAAACCAACAAAATACCTTGTTACATATTGGTCAGTGCCTGGATGAGATAGCGGTAGACCGCATCGATCATGGTGTTAACTCATTGGAAAACGATGCGCTCTGTGAGGCGATTAAAGCAAAGGGTTTAGGCTTGACAGTATGTCCGGTATCCAACCGCTTTGTGGTGCAATCACTGACGTCCAATGAAATTCGTACCATGCTCAGCAAAGGGATGTTGGCTACGATTAATTCCGACGATCCTGCTTACTTCCGTGCGTATCTCAATGAAAATCTGGTCGAGCTACAGCGTGAAGGTAACTTTACATCTGAAGAAATTGCCACCCTCGTCGGCAACGCCTTTCGTGTAGCCTGGCTGTCGGACGAAGAAAAAATAGCCTACCTACAAAAGCTGGGCACCTACATCCAAAATGAAGCTATCCAATGATTGACTATCCACGAGCAGTAATAATGGTTATCTCTTCCAGATTATGCGCCTGCATCGCTTTATTTTTTGCCTTCACTGACATGGGCTATGCCGGTGAAAAACCCCGATATTATGAGCCCAGCGATACGATTGTCATTCTCGGCGCGGTGCCACAAGAAATTCCGGTATTGACGAACGCACTGGAAAGCCCCGAAAAAAAATCCCTGTGGGGAATTCCCTATTGGCAAGGCAAACTGCATGGCAAGCCCGTAGTAATTGCGATTACCGGTATTGGTAAAACCTTTACTAGCATGACCACCACATTATTTATCACAGAATTTAAACCCCGGTTGGTATTGATGACAGGAACGGGTGCGCGCATTAATCAAAAATTGCGCACGGGTGATGTCATTGTCGCCACTCACACCTATGAGCATGATTACGGCAGCCTGACCAAAAACGATATGGTTTATCGTCCGATGAATAGCCCGGACGATGGCAAAGAAGTAGAAAATGAATTCAAACCCACTGCATCGCTGTTAGCCATTGCACAAAAGGCAATGGATACCTATGAGCCACAGGTTATTACTGCAAATGACAGCAGCTACAAAAATTCGGTGCGCTACGGGGTAGTGGCATCATCAGATTTATTTGGTGTGCCGCAAGTGCGGATCGATTCACTGCGCCACCATTTTAAAACTGACATTATGGAAATGGAATCTGCACCGCTCGGCCATGTATGTGAAACATTGGGCGTGCCTTATCTAATTATCCGTTCCGGCAGCAATGTCGCGCAGGAGGCACCTAACGATGATTACCTGCGTCTTGGCCCCATAGCCGCGCTCGAAGCAGCAAAATTTTCACTGCACTTGATTAAGTTTTTGTAACTTCAATACGGACGATCCGTTTTTTTGTGTTCTTGTAATTTTGTTCTTGTAATTTTGTTCTTGTAATTTTGTTCTTGTAGTTGTGTTCTTGTAGTTGTGTTCTTGTTGTT
>JAJQJO010000384.1 GCA_021323495.1 Cellvibrio sp.
AATAAATACGAATAACTATGAACGGACATACTGGTATGAACTTACCATTAATACCTACTTTACATCCCGGTTTTTCCTATCGGGTTGATCATGTCGGTAACGAGCGACAGCCGGTGTTGGTGATCGATAATTTCCTTAATAATGCAGACTCACTGGTTGAGTATTCGGCTAGAGCTGCCGCCTTTAATACTGAGAAAGGGTTGTACCCGGGGGTAAGATTTCCGGCTCCGCGCCTTTACGTTGAGGCAATGAGCAAATATTTGGGTGGGTTGGTGAGTTCAGTATTCGAGTTGCCTGCCAACCTTCGCATGGGGGTTAGATCGGTCTTCTCCTTGATAGTTACGCCACCGAACCGATTGCTGCCACCGCAATCTATCCCGCATTCTGATTCAACCAAAATGAATGACCTCGCTACGGTGCATTTTTTATGTGGTGCCGGGCACGGCGGGACTTCACTGTATCGGCACCGCGCCACAGGATTTGAATATGTCGATGACACGCGTTTGGATGAGTATTGGAACCTGATCGCCAAGCAAGAAAAAATGCCTGATTTCCCCACCGGCTATATGAACGGCAGCAACCATTTGTTTGAACAGATAGCGTCTTATGATGCGGTGTTCAATCGCATCATTATGTATCGCAGTACCAGTTTGCACTCCGGCAATATCGCACCGGATTTCAAGTTTGATCCTGACCCGCGCACCGGCCGCCTTAGCATCAATACATTCCTCTACTCGCCCGAATAATCTGCGCTAATCCAACCGCTTTTTAAACCGGCTTGCCGCTGCAACCACCCCGAGCACCGTAAACCCGATCAGCCACCACAGGTCTGGCTGCAAATCTTCCAGGGTTGCGCCGCGCAACACTATAGCGCGCACCATGCGGATAAAGTGAGTGGCAGGCAGTGCCTCGGCGATCCATTGTGCTGCCTTGGGCATACCTTCATAGGGGAACATAAAACCCGAGAGCAAAATTGAAGGGATAAGCAAAAACACGGTGAGCTGCATCGCCTGCAATTGGGTTTTGGCGACGGTGGAGACCAGCAAGCCGAGGGTCAGGCTGGCGCTGATAAAAGCGAACACTCCCAAGGCAAGCTGATCCAGCCGGCCATTGACCGGCACATCAAAAATCACATGGCCGAGGCCGAGAATAATCGTCACCTGGATCAGGCCGACAAAAATATAAGGCACGATTTTGCCGATCATAATCTCGCTGGACTGCACCGGGGTGGTGATCAGCAACTCCAGATTGCCGCGTTCCCGCTCGCGCACCAGCGCCGCCGAGGTAAACATCACCATGGTCATAGTGAGCACTATCGCCACCAGCCCCGGCACGATATTGACCGCTGACCGCCGCTCGGGGTTGAAGAACAGCGCCATCTCAAAAGTGTTGTTGCGCACCACCGGTTGGGTTTCAAAACCACTGGAAAAAGGCATTTGCTGCAGCGCTAGCAGGGCGTTGCCGACCACGGTGTCGGAGCCATCAATCATCCATTGGGCGATGGGGCGTCGGTCTTGCAGGCGCTGGCCAAAGTCCACCGGGATCACCAGTACCGCATGTACCTGGCCACGGCGGATGGCATCCTCCGCCTGTTTGGGGGTTTGGTAAGTCCTGGTAAAGGTAACGATCTGGGTGGCGGTCAGGTCGCTTACCAGTTCGCGGCCCGTTTGGGTATGGCTTAAGTCCACTACCCCCACGGGCAGGTCGCGCACATTGGTATTGATGGCAAAGCCAAATAGCAATAGTTGGATCAGTGGCACCATCACCACCATGCCAAAGGTGGGGCGGTCGCGCGTAAGTTGGCGCAGCTCTTTAAAAACGATGGCGCCGATCCGTTGCAGGCTCTGGCTGAGTGCATTCATTGCCGTGTTCCCTCGCCCTTGGCAGCATTGTTTCCGGTGCAGTGGACAAAAACATCCTCAAGGCTTGGGCGCACCGCACGTATCTGGCGATTGGTAACCAGCTCCGGGTGCGCGGTGCGCAACCAGGTTTCCGGGTCATCGATGGTATCGGTAACCAGCACCCGCAAATGGGTGCCTTGTTGTGCGGTGGAGACTACCTCGGGCAATTCTCCCAACTGTTGTTTGAGTAGCCGCAGGTTTTCGCCATCGACCTCTACGACTTTAGCGCCCAGCTCGCGCATCAGTTGCGCGGGTGAGCCATCGGCACGTTTGGCTCCGCTTTCCATAATCGCCAAGCCATGGCAGCGCTCGGCTTCATCCATATAGTGGGTGGACACCAGGATGGTAGTGCCACTGTCGCAGAGGTCGAATAGTTTCTCCCAAAAATCGCGCCGGTTTTCCGGGTCTACCGCCGAGGTAGGTTCATCAAGGATCAATAATTCCGGTTGATGCAGGGTTGCTGCCGCCAGTGCCAGGCGCTGGCGCTGGCCACCACTCAAGGTACCGGCGAGGCGGCCTTTACGCTCGTCAAGCTGATAGCGGCCAAGTTGGCTCTCGATCAATTGTTTGGCGCGGCGGCTGTCAATGTTATAAATCTGTGCCATAAAGCGCAGGTTTTCCAAGACGGTCAAATCATCGTAGAGCGAAAATTTTTGCGTCATATAACCCAGACGACGGCGCAGTAATTCCGTCTGTTCGGGTATCTCCATGCCCAATACGCGAATGCTGCCCGCACTGGGCGTTAGCAATCCGGTGATCAATCGCATACTGGTGGATTTGCCGCAGCCGTTGGGGCCGAGGAAACCATAAATCGTTTTATGGGGGATGCGCAGATCCAGTTGGTCTACCGCGACAAAATCGCCAAAGCGACGGGTCATACCACGGGTTTCTATCGCCCACTCCTGCGCTCCTGCTGGTAGTTGTTCAGTCATGGGGCAACTCGACCTGTACCGGCACACCACTAGGCAAATCGGCGGCCGAGGAGGGTAATTGCACTTCGGCCAAATAGACCAGCCGGGCGCGATCGGTAGAGTTCAAGGCGAAATAGGGGGTAAAAGCCGGATCCTGTGAGATCCAGCGCAGCTTGCCAGTCTGCGGTTCGGTGAGGCCATCGATACGAATTACCAATTCCTGCCCGGCGCTTAATTTAATTCGATAGGGTTCGGGGACATAAACCCGCGCATAGGGCGCGTGTTTGTCGAGCAGGGTCGCCACCGCTTCGCCGACGCTGGTGCGCTCGCCCAGATGTTTGGGCAAGTGATCCAGCCGTGCATCGCTGGTAGCGCGAATACTCAACTCACCCAGGTTATGTTGCTCCAGGGCCAGTGCTGCCTTGGCCAGTGCAACCTGTGCTTCGGCTTGTTGTAAATCCTCTTCGCGGCTGCCGTTGGTCAGCAGCAATAAATTTTCCTTGGCCTTATCCAGATTGGCTTGCGCTGAATCGCGTGTGGCGCGGGAGCTATCCAGCACTGCATCGCTCGAAAGTTTCCTGCTTACCATGACCTGGGCGCGCGCAAACGTTTTTTGGGCTTCAACCAATTGTGCTTCAGCTGCGACGACTTGTGAGCGGGCGGCGGCTATATCTTCCGGTCGCGCACCGTTTTGCAATTTGGTGAGATAGGCTTGCGCGCTGGCGAGATTGGCGTCGGCCTGGGCGACTAGCGCCTGTTGACG
>JAJQJO010000048.1 GCA_021323495.1 Cellvibrio sp.
GCTGTAAACAACTCCGACACATCATAACGAGGCATTTTAATTTCCTGTTATTTTTTCGTAAATGGCCAGGTATTTTTTAGCGCTAACGGGCCAGGAAAAATCCGCACTCATTGCATTTAATTGTAATTTTTTCCATTGGTCCTTGAACTGAAATAGCGCTATCGCCCTTTCGATTGCAGCAAACAGATCTGCTGCGGTAGCACCGCTAAATACGAAGCCCTTTGCTTGCTCTGGAATATTTTACTGCGTTTCCTCAAACACCGTATCGCGCAACCCGCCAACCGCATGAACCACTGGTAAAGTGCCGTAACGAAGGCTATACATCTGATTTAAACCACAGGGTTCAAAAATCGAGGGCATTAGAAATATATCGCTACTCGCCTCAATACGATGCGCAACAGTTTCGTTGTAGCCCAAGGTAACAGCTACTTTTGTCGGATATTGCGCGGCGATTTTCCTTAGAGCCTGCTCGTAGTGAGGCAACCCACTCCCTAAAATGACCAACTGGCAATCCTGACTTACCAATTGGTCCATTTGGGCGAGAATTAAATCAACGCCTTTTTGGTTCACCAATCTCCCGATGAATCCAAGCAAGGGAATCTCTGCACTAATGGTAAGGCCAAGCTCTTCCTGAAGTGAGAGTTTGTTTTTTGTTTTATTAGCGAGTGTGCGGCGATTGTAATTGCAAACGAGGTGGGGATCAGTCCCCGGATTCCATTCTTCAGTATCAACGCCATTTAATATGCCGGCAATAGCATCATTGCGGTAACGTATTAATCCATCCAGTCCACAACCAAATTCCGGATGTTGAATTTCTTGCGCGTAACTGGGGCTTACGGTAGTTAGGTAATCTGCAAAAACCAATCCGCCTTTGATAAAAGACATCTGTCCGTAAAATTCCAACCGCTCATGATGCCAAAATGCGGCCGGTAGATTTAATTCTGCAAATGCCTGATAGGAAAACAATCCGCGATAAGCGAGATTGTGAACGGTAAATACACTTGCAGGACGTTTGATGTGTAGCGACAGTAACGCGGGAATCAAACCAGTTTGCCAATCATTACAATGCACAATCGTTGGCTGCCAATTTAAATTAAGCCGATCCAAGGCAATGAGCTCAGCGACCCGGGAAAATACATAAAATCGTTTGTGGTTATCAAACCAGTCATTACCGTCGGGACCACAATAGGGATTGCCGGGGCGCTCAAAAAATTGGGGGATATCAACCAGCCACACCACCACTTTTGTACCAGGTAAACGAGTCTGCTTTAGCGATACGGAGTAACCCTCGACATCTACCTGTGCTATATCCTTAAGACCTGTCATTGCTGCGTTTTCCAGTACACCGGGATAGGCAGGAAGCAATATTTTGATATCTTGTCCGAGCTTAAGAAGTGCGCGTGGCAAGCTTGCAGCTACATCTGCAAGCCCACCGGTTTTTATCAGGGGATAAACCTCACTAGTCGCAAATAAAATCTTATGCATAAATAATTCATCTCGGTAATAAATCAGGCCAGTGTAATAATTAAAGCACCCAGCGGCGGCAAATTTATCTCAAGTGATTGTTGATGGTTCATCCAGGGAACCGATTGAGAATAGATGGGATTTGCGTTGCCCCAATTACTCCCGCCATAAAAACCCGAATCAGAATTCAGGATTTCATGATAAGCGCCGGCAACCGGTACACCAATGCGATAATTAGCTCTGGTAACAGGCGTGAAGTTTAAAATTACGATAGTGAAATCCTGGTCGCTTTTGCGGATGTAACTCACAATAGATTGGGTACTGTCATGACAATCAATCCATTCAAAACCATCGCTACGAAAATTGCGCTGGAAAAGTGAAGGCATTGTGGTATAGCACTGGTTTAAATCTTTTACTAAAGCATGCATGCCCTGATGCGGTGTGTAATCAAGCAAGTTCCAATCCAGCGTGCGGCTCTGCGCCCATTCGCTCCACTGTGCAAATTCGCTCCCCATGAACAATAATTTTGTACCTGGATACGTAAATAAATAAGTATAGAGTAAGCGCAAGTTGGCAAATTTTTGCCAATCATCGCCCGGCATTTTATTGATCATGCTGCCTTTGCCATGTACGACTTCATCGTGGGAAAATGGCAGCATAAAATTTTCGGTGAAGGCGTACATCATACCGAACGTCAATTGATTATGGTGATACTGGCGATGGATAGGATCTTTGCTGATATATTCCAGTGTGTCGTGCATCCACCCCATATTCCATTTCATTGAAAAACCCAATCCACCTACCCAGGTGGGGCGGGTAACTTGTGGCCAGGCCGTGGATTCCTCAGCAATCACCAAAGCGCCGGGATGTTGCCCATGGCAAACTTCATTCAGTTTTTGCAGAAACGTCATAGCTTCAAGGTTTTCATTACCACCGTGAATATTCGGTATCCATTCACCCGGTTCGCGCGAGTAATCCAAATGCAACATGGAGGCAACCGCGTCAACTCGCAGGCCATCAAGGTGATATTCCTTTAACCAAAAAAGCGCATTGGCTAATAAAAAATTACGTACTTCATTGCGACCATAGTTGTAAATCAAAGTCCCCCAGTCGCGATGTTCGCCAAGACGCGGATCCTCATGCTCGTAAAGTGCCGAGCCATCGAAACGGGCAAGGGCATGCGCATCTTTCGGGAAGTGGGCAGGGACCCAATCGAGAATGATGCCAATATTGTGACGATGGAGATAATCCACAAAATATCGAAATTCGTCGGGTGTACCAAAGCGGCTGGTGGGAGCGTAATAACCGGTTGTTTGGTATCCCCAGGAATCATCCAGCGGATGCTCGCTGACCGGCATAATCTCGATATGGGTGAATCCAAGTGGTTTTACGTAATCGACGATTTGATGGGCCAATTCGCGATAGTTCATAAATTCGCCAACCCAGCCGCGCCGCCAGGAGCCGAGGTGCATTTCATAAATGGATAGCGGAGCTGATTGCCAATCCCAGTGGGCACGCTTCGCCATCCAATCATCATCCTGCCATTGATAGGTAGAAGGTGGTTTAACGATGGATCCAGTTTGCGGACGCAATTCAAATGCTTGGCCATATGGATCGGATTTAAGGAACACGGCACCGCTTGTCCGGTTGCGAATCTCGAATTTATACAACGCTTCCGCTTTTACCCCGGGTATAAAAACTTCCCATAAGCCACTGCCGCCACGTACACGCATTGGATGATGACGACCATCCCAATCGTTGAAATCACCCACGACACTGATACGCTCGGCGTTGGGTGCCCATGTGGCAAATAAAACTCCTTCAATGCCATCTACTGTGCGGGAATGCGCACCCAAATGTTGGTATATGTTCCAATGTTGCCCCTCTGCAAACAAATGCATGTCAATATCGCCCAATTGTGGGGCGAAAGAATAGGGGTCGTATTCAAGGTGAATCCTGTTGTGACGGTCAGCCCATTGCACGAGATAGTGTTGGGGGAGTTTTTTTGCCAAGCCATACCATTCAAAGAAATCGGTACCTTCGACGCGCTTGAGATCGAGATGTTGTCCCTCAATCACCAGCGCAGCAGTATTCGCACCAGGCAAATAAACGCGCACGACGGTATCGGCAGAAATAGTAGTAAGGGAAGATAGCGGATGGCGTCCAAGTACTTCAAACGGATCGTGATGGGTAGCGGTAATTATGCGCAACATTTCATGGGATAAAGGGTTTTCCTGCTTCACATTCAACATTCAATCGATTCCTGAGTGATTATTTGGCACTTGATTTTACGCTTTTATGATTATGCCCGATTTCGAGCCACATGAAATCGTCATATTGCCAAGCTCTACTAGCTTAGCGGCTATCGTTAACTTTTATTGCACCGTTTTTCCGCAAAAAATATCATTCATAAAAAGATATTTGCAGATTCAGTGCCAAACTTGTAGCTACACTAAATTTTGCATTTAAAGCGAGCAACCGCACTGTATTAAATGCACCATAAAAATATTTTATGTGTAGTGGAGTTTGCGCCAGTTCAATTTATTGGCACTGATATTGCTCTCACTCCAGCATAACGTTCACACAAAATTCATCATTCAGACACAATAGCCATAAGGAATACGTAGTAATGAGTACACCAACTTCGGGGCGTTTTGTTAGTCGTCTTACGCGGGAAACTTTGGCGGTTATTCTTGCAGGCGGACGTGGTTCCCGGTTGCATCAACTAACAGATTGGCGCGCAAAACCAGCGGTACATTTTGGTGGCAAGTTTCGCATTATAGATTTCCCCCTTTCCAATTGCGTTAACTCCGGCATTCGTCGCATCAGTGTGTTAACCCAATACAAATCGCATTCGTTAGATAGGCATGTGCAACGCGGCTGGGGATTCCTCGGTGGTGAACTGGGCGAATTCGTTGAATTGCTCCCCGCACAACAACGGTTAAGCGAATCCTGGTACGCCGGTACAGCAGACGCGGTTTTGCAAAACATTGACATTATCCGTCGCCATAACCCTGAGTACGTATTAATTCTTGCAGGAGACCACGTCTATAAAATGGATTACGGCACCATGATCGCTGCGCATGTCGAGCGCGGTGCAGATATCACCGTAGGGTGTATTGAAGTGCCGCTGGAAATCGCCCAGGCCTTTGGAGTGATGGATATGGATAAGGATTATCGCATTGTGAAGTTCACTGAAAAACCGGCGAATCCCGAACCTATGCCGGGTAGGCCGGACAAAGCCCTGGCATCGATGGGAATTTATGTATTCAGTACTAAAATTTTATTTCGTGAATTGTTAAAAGACCGCGACAATCCGAATTCGGCACACGATTTTGGCAAAGACATCATTCCTTCAATGATCAAGTCGCATCGTGTCATCGCATTTCCATTTCGCGATCCTGTTTCCGGTGGTGACGCGTATTGGCGCGATGTGGGAACGGTTGATTCATTATGGGAAGCGAACCTTGAATTGACCGGCATTACCCCCGAGCTGGATTTGTATGACGCAGCTTGGCCAATTTGGACGTATCAAGAGCAAGTGGCGCCAGCAAAATTTGTATTTAATGATGAAGGCCGACGTGGATACGCGGTGGATTCATTGATCGCTGGCGGTTGCATTATTTCTGGCTCAGCAATTAAACATTCCCTGTTGTTCCCGCGCGTGCGCGTGCACTCCTATTGCGAAATTGAAGATTCGGTTCTATTTCCAAGCGTTGAAGTAGGGCGCCGCTGCAAGATTCGTAAAGCCCTTATCGATCGCCGTTGCAAAATTCCTGAGGGCACCGTCATCGGTTACGATCTGGAAGCTGATAAAAAACGTTTTCATGTTTCACCCAAAGGTGTAGTGCTGGTTACCCCCGACATGTTAGGACAGGATGAAATCAATGGCTAATAATGGCAAAACGAAGGTCGTTTTTCTCTGGCACATGCATCAGCCCGATTACCGCGACATTATGACGGGCGAATATTATTTTCCCTGGACTTATCTTCACGCCATTAAAGATTATGTGGATATGGCCGCGCATATAGAAGCACGGCCAACCGCAAAAGCCGTTGTAAATTTTGCTCCGATTTTGTTAGAACAGCTAGATGATTATGCGCAGCAAATTGCTGCACACCTAAATGATCATAGTAAAAAAATCAAAGATGCGGTATTGGCTTCCCTGGTTGAACCCGTATTGCCAGCACCCGGCACTATGGCGTTTATTGATCTCGCCAAAAAATATCTGCGTGCTAATCGAGAACGAATGATCGAGCGGTTTCCGGCCTATCATGAACTTGCCACAGTCGTTGGAACCTTCGATGAAAAACCTTTTATCAGTCGTTATCTGAATGAGCAATTCCTGATTGATTTGGGAGTTTGGTACCACATTAGTTGGTTGGCAGAAATACCGCGGCGCTCGGATGAACGTATCCAACGTTTGCAACGAAAAGAACGTAATTATTCGTTGGAAGATCGCCAGGAGTTGTTGGGAATCATTGGTGAGTTGATCGCCTCTATTGGCCCCCGCTATCGCAAGCTGGCGGAGTCAGGCCAAATTGAATTGTGTATGAGCCCTTATGCGCATCCAATTATTCCGTTGTTAATTGACTTAAATAGCGCCAAAGAGGCAATGCCGGATGTCAGTTTGCCCAATGCCACGTTTTATCCGGATGGACGCAATCGCGCCAAATGGCATTTGCATGAAGGTATAAAAACGTTTGAGCATTATTTTGGTAAGCGTCCTCGCGGTTGCTGGGCATCTGAAGGCTCACTAAGCGACGAAACGCTGAAATTATTACATGAAGCCAAGTTCGATTGGGCCGCAACAGGTGATTCGGTGTTGCACAATAGTCTGCGCGCTCCGGAAAACAGGGCAGTTGCAGAACAATTGCGCAGCAATAGCCAATCATTACACTCCGCTTATGAGTTCGCCCAGGTAAAAATTAATACTTTTTTTCGCGACGATGGTTTGTCTGATCTCATCGGGTTTAAATACGCCACCTGGCACTCTGATGACGCCGTCGGCGACCTGGTCAACCACATGGAGAATATTGCCAACGCTAGCAAAAATTCAAAAAACACTATCATCTCTGTCATCATGGACGGAGAAAACGCTTGGGAATACTTCCCCGAAAATGCCTACCATTTTTTGCACACGCTTTATGAACGTTTAACTAACCATCCGCAACTTGAGCTCGCAACCTACAGTGAAATTCTCGATGAACAACAACCAACTCCTATTGCAATGCCGCATCTGGTAGCAGGCAGTTGGGTGTACGGAAGTTTTTCAACCTGGATCGGCGACAAGGACAAAAATCGCGGCTGGGACATGTTGTGTGATGCCAAACAACAAGTAGACCACGCACTTCGCAAACGCAGTTATTCTGCTGCTCAACTGGCCCAAATCGAAAAGCAACTGGCGTTATGTGAGGGATCGGATTGGTTTTGGTGGTTTGGAGATTACAATCCCGCACAAAGTGTCAGCGATTTTGAATATCTTTTTCGTCGTCATTTAATTAACTTGTATTCATTAATCGAACAGCCAGCACCAGCTTATTTGCATCAGGTAATTAGCGTTGGAGGGGGTGATCCAGCAACTGGCGGCGTAATGCGCCAAGGCCATGCAAATTAGCCATCTCTGTACTACTTTTAAAAAACCATCATTTATTTTTTTGTAGTTTATAGGGATCAGCATTAATGGCAGTCATATCACCACTATTTCAACGACGTACAGCTGGTGTTTTGTTGCACCCAACTTCTTTACCTTGCTCAGAATCATGCTGGGGTGAAAACAATAAAAAAGCTTTCGGTACTTTAGGAAAAGATGCCTATTATTTTGTAGACCTGATTGCGCAAGCGGGACTCACAATTTGGCAAATGCTGCCCACTGGTCCTACCCAGGCAGATATGTCACCTTATCAATCTATTTCGGCACATGCAGGGAACCCCAACCTGATCAGTCTTGATTGGTTGTTGGAAAAAGGCTGGATAAGGGCAGGGGACGTACAATCAGTTAGTGGAAAATCGTTAACCTCTGCCCGTCATCAGGGTGCTATTAGTTTTTATAAATTTATCGAGACCGAGGAAGGGGCACAGGTTCGCCAGGCATTTCAGAATTTTTTTTCACAACAGCATTACTGGTTAGATGATTTTGCATTATTTAGTGCGTTGCGCATGGAGTTTGATGGCGCATCCTGGAACACCTGGCCAGCAGAGCTACGGAAACGCGACAACTCGGCCATGAATGAAATTCGCATCAAGCTTAAAAGCACCATTGACGCAATATTGTTTGAACAATTTGCTTTTTTTAGTCAATGGCAAGCGCTGAAGGACTATGCTAATCAAAAGGGAATCTTTCTGTTTGGTGACATGCCCATCTTTGTCGGTCATGACAGCGCTGATGTCTGGGCTCAACAACATTATTTTCAACTCGATGAAGAGGGGAATCCACTTACAGTGGCAGGGGTGCCGCCTGATTATTTTTCCGAAAAGGGACAACATTGGGGCAATCCACATTACGCTTGGGATGTAATGGAAGCAGATGGATTTCAATGGTGGTTATTGCGCTTACGCACCCAATTGGAATTATTCGATCTGATTCGCATTGATCATTTTCGGGGGTTTGAAGCTTACTGGGAAATTCCGGGTAAAAGCCATGATGCCCGCTTGGGCAAATGGGTTAAAGCACCCGGGGAAGCCTTCTTGAAAGCCTGCTTTGAGGTCTATCCAGGCTTGCCGTTGGTGGCGGAAAATCTTGGTGTAATTACCGATGAAGTTGAAGCCTTACGCAATCAATTTGAGTTACCGGGCATGCTAGTGATGCAGTTTGCATTTGATGGCAACACCAACAACCCTCATTTGCCACACAATCATAACCGCAGCGATGTTGTTTACACCGGCACCCACGATAACGATACAACTGTTGGCTGGTATGGAACCCTCGCCGATTCGCATCGCCAACAAGTGAAGCAATATTGTTTTAACTCCACCGATGAAATGCCTTGGCTATTGATCGAGGCTGCACTGGCATCGGTGGGGCGCATGGCAATTATTCCCATGCAAGATTTTTTGGAGCTCGATGGAGGGCACAGGATGAATATGCCCGGTACAACGGATAAAAATTGGGTGTGGACGTTTTCGTGGGATCAGGTTGAACCCACACTTGCCGAACGTATTCGGCAATTGCTAACAACTTATCATCGCTTGGGTTAAAGCCTTGATAGAACATTAACCACTCAACCTATGTAGGAACCGCTATGGAACATAGATGCAGCGCGCGCTATACAGCCGATATCAAAATTCTGATTTACCGATACGAAATTCCGGTGGCGATTGGTCGTATCAAAAATGGTACTCGCTATGGTTTGTTTATCGAATCAGATTTGACGGAAGTAAAGCCGTTGCAACAACTGGGTATTGAAATCCTCGTACAACGGGCAACACAAAAATTACAACGCTATCGATTTGACTCTATTGTTATGCATACCACCGATCATGGATTTGGTGTCGAGCTGGACACGCTCGGTGAAGAAGCCGGAAACCAATTGACGGAAATGCTGCGCGCATCACCGGAAACGCCAAAGGAAAGCGAATTATTTGACATGGTTGCCAATGCCTGATTCTTGCAATCCTCGGTTGCCCGACCGGGGCCAGCCAAGCCCGGCTGCTGCCGTAAAGCTATAGCCAATTGCGCATAATGTATATTATGTTAAATTGATAATTATATGATAGTCAGTACCTTAGCTCCTGCCAAGCTTTTGATTCAAACCGATATCGGAATTAGAAGCTTGGATTTTCTTACGGGCTACGCCGCTACCTATAAATGTTCGAGCTCGATCGAGCGGACATTTTTCCCGCTCTGAGATCATTAAAAATGACTGAAGCTGAGTCATAGAGGAAGCATCATTTTAGTGCAACTCTCAAACTCTCACTCCACGCTTGAATGCAAGATGATCTATTCTTTAGGGCTTGAGCGCGCGATCAATCGGTTATTAACCGCTACAACCTGATATGGTTTAAAACTTGCTTACACTCAAATACTACACACAATAAGTAAAATAGTTTGTTTTGTTACCACATAAGAAACAACGTAAACTAAATTTTTAAATCGTTATAAAAATACAATGAATTTAGAAACTTACTTAATGACAGTTGACTATATTAGTTATCCACTAATTACCGGTTTATCCCCTACTTTCGGCGGTGAATGGCTTTATGAAGCATAAACAACTGTTAGAGCGTCTCTACGCTGAAGTCGAAACAGTCATTCTGAGTAAACAACATCCGGTTACCGGATTGTTACCCGCAAGCACCGCTATCAATAATCATGGCGACTATACTGACGCATGGGTGCGCGATAACGTTTACTCTATTATCTGCGTTTGGACCCTCGGTATGGCATTCAGGCATCAGGGTGAAAATCACAAACATGACGAGCTCGAACAGGCCACTATCAAACTGATGCGTGGCCTTTTGCAATCAATGATGCGGCAGGCTCAAAAGGTTGAAAAATTTAAACATTCCCTGCAAAACGGCGATGCCCTTCATGCCAAGTATGATACGGCTACTGGCCTACCTGTCGTCGCTGACGATGCATGGGGACATTTGCAAATAGATGCAACATCCGTGTTCCTGCTAATGCTGGCGCAAATGAGTGCATCCGGTTTGCGCATTGTATGCACACACGACGAAGTCGATTTTGTCCAGAACCTGGTTTATTACATTGCCAGTGCTTACCGGACACCGGATTACGGTATTTGGGAGCGAGGCAATAAAGTCAACAACGGGAAAACAGAAATTAATGCAAGTTCCGTCGGCATGGCCAAAGCTGCATTGCAAGCACTGGATGGGTTTAATTTATTTGGTAAACATGGAGATAAAAGAGCGGTGATCCATGTGATTGCCGATGCAATTTCGTTGGCCAGAACCACCCTCGCCTCATTATTACCGCGCGAATCCCTATCCAAAGAAACTGACAGCGCGCTCTTGAGTATTATTGGTTTTCCCGCCTTTGCAGTGGGCAAAGAAACCCTTGCAACACAGACTCGTGATTCGGTATTGACCAAGCTCGGTGGCAATTACGGATGCAAACGTTTTTTATGGGACGGACATCAAACTGTTCTTGAAGAAAGTTCACGTATTTATTACGAACATGATGAGCTGGGGAACTTTGCAAATGTGGAATCCGAGTGGCCATTATTTTTTACTTATCTATACATCACCGCGTTATTTGATGGCAGCGAAGCAACTGCAAAACATTATCGCAAAAAACTTGAATCACTTATGGTTAATGTCGATGGCATCGGATTATTGCCAGAGCTTTATTATTTACCTTTGGAGAACGTTGAGGCGGAGAAAAAAAATCCTCGCTCACAAGCTCGTGTACCAAACGAAAACGTACCATTGGTGTGGGCACAAAGTTTATATCTGACCGGTTTAATGTTGGATGAGGGTTTGGTGAGCACTGATGACCTTGATCCATTAAAGATGCGTCGTCGCTCAACTCGTTTTATTAAATCAAATATCGCCTTGGTTGTTCTTGCCGAGAATGACACCATCAAACAACACCTCGCAAAATATGGTGTGATTGCGGAAAGCTTACAAGATATAAAACCGATGGGGGTTATATCTGCATCCAACTTGATGGAAGCCTATGCGCATATTGGCGAAAACAAAGCATTGGGACTCACAGGGCGCCCACGCCGACGCGTCCAGAGCCTGGCCACATCTCAAACCTATGAAATCAACAATAAAATTTATTTAAGCCTGTCCTGGCTGCAAAGTGAGAGGGAAGATTATCGCCGTTTTGATACCCAGTGGGTGATAGAAAACCTGGCACAGGAAATACAGTTTATCTATAAAAACTGGCTTAGCTCGGAAGTCGCCGTGTTTACGTTAATGATGGATCATCGTTTATATAAGGTGCCCAATGCAGAATTGCTCTTTGCAACGCTGCGCTCGTATCAATTACGCACAGAACATGAATATGTGGGTTATGCTTCGGCTAATCTCGCGTATCGCGCATCGAGGGTAAATAGTTTATCTATCCCCCACTTTCACATTCCATCTATGAATACCCAGATACATGCCGCCACCTCCGCTGACGATGCGTTACAACCATCGCAACTTGAGCCTGTTGCAGCAGCATTGTTGGATCATTTTTATATTGAAAGCGATATTATTACTTATCGGAGATTTTCTGTGTATGTCAAAAAGCATGCGCTTTCCGATAATGTGGGCGTTGGCGGAGTAGTCATAACAGTAAAAGATTTAATCCGTGATGTCTTTTTCCGCTCGCAAAAAGTGAATTATTGGTTGTTAGCGCGCTTTTGCTTCTCCCATCTGAATTATACCTTAACAGATCTGGCAGACAGCTTAACCTTACTGGCTGCGCGCAACCTGACAATTACGGTGGGTGATAACAACCATACTGAAATCAAAGTTGACCAGTCTTTTTCAAATGCGACTTACTTTGAAAGCGTACGCCAGTTATTCCCTGATTTATTGGAGCGCACTTTAGTTCAGGAATTGATTTCAGCAATTGGCTCCCTCATTCGCTCCGAACCCAATCTATTTGATGGTTTGCATTCGGTGCAATTGCGTAACTTTATGTTGTTGTGTGGAATGGATAAAGGTGATGCGGAAGATGTAAGCATGCTGGAATGGTTGGGATTGCAATCACCAGCAAAGCTTTATAAAAAAATTCGTGCAATCCTTATGTCGCGCAAAAAAGTATTTTCCCAAGGGATTAACCACATTACACCTTACAAAATTCATCACAACGAAAACATCGACGATGAGAACCCGGTGCTATCCGATGCCATGGATACTGACTGGTTGGAGTGGCGAACGGCGCGCGGTTTGATTACGCATTTTGATGCAAATTTCCTCAAGGATATCTGGCACAGCCTGATGTTTTCCCAATCCCTGGTATTCAGTAACGCGACCGGTGGCAGTTTTAACCTCGACTGTAAAACTATTCGCCAATCAATGACCCCGGGAGAGGAGAGTTTTGCTCATCTGATCGATCAGTTAACCCATCAACTCTATCCTGCCTATTATAAAAGTGCGGTAGTAGAAGCGCTTTATGCCTATACTCAGTTCTGTATTAATAATCCGCAGATGCGCTTTCAGAAGCCGTTGGTCTTCCGTGATGTTCTTGAACAAGCAGCAGTGCGTTATATGAATGAACGCAGGGCGCAAATGAGCAGTTTGGGTATAGAAACTGATTTGACTGTTTTTATGCAGCAGTCGCCACACATAGTGAATCTATATGTAACCCTCATTTATGCCGAGATCACGCAGCCATATTGATCAGGCTGGTGCAGATGTTGGGGCGGTTTTACGAAATATATATTGCGCCCCCATAGGCTCCTGCCGATGTAGCGTTTAGAATGCGGCCCAACTCTGGCAACCTCCCGCACAAGAAAGTTGAGTACTATGAAACTATTAGGACCTACGCTGCTGATTCTGGGCGCAATCCTGAATATCCTTGCCTTATTCATGCTGGTACCCCTG
>JAJQJO010000385.1 GCA_021323495.1 Cellvibrio sp.
GGGCGCCCGCTCGATATCATCCTGCGCCCCGGCTGCTACCTCACCCACGATGTGGGCATCTACAAGGCCGCTGAAGCGCGTATCCACGCCAGCAACCCTGTTGCCCGTTCCATGCAGGCCAGCTTGTTGCCCGCGCTGCAATTGTGGGCCTACGTGCTCTCTATCCCCGACCCCGGCCTTGCCATTCTCGGCCTGGGCAAACGCGATGCGGCGTTCGACGCTGGTTTGCCAATTCCTGCTTTGCACTTCCGCCCTCAAAGTGACGACCGCCCGGGGTTTGCGCAACCGGTTCCCGCACCTGCTGATTGGCAACTCACAGCGATGATGGATCAACACGCGTTTATGAAAATCGCAGCCGATGCCGATGTACAAGTGGGCGATATGCTGGCGCTGGATATTTCCCACCCCTGCCTGACCTTTGACAAGTGGCGGCAGTTGTTGGTGGTAGACGATAACTTCACGGTGATCGATGCCGTGGAAACTTTTTTTTAAGGGGCAGTGATGGAAGACATACTTAGCCCCGGCCATTGGCTGCTCGTTTACGCTGCGATCAGCATTATCGCGCTGGTATTACTTATTGCGCGCTATCGTCTCAATCCGTTTATCACGCTGACGCTGGTGTCACTTGGCCTGGGGTTGATGGCCGGTATTCCCGCCAAAGATGTGGTGTTTGTTTACGAAGCCGGCGTGGGTAAAACCCTGGGGCATATTGCACTGGTTGTTGCGCTCGGCACCATGCTCGGAAAAATGATGGCGGAGTCGGGCGGCGCTGAACAAATCGCGCGCACCATGATTCGTTGGTTCGGCGAAAAAAATGTGCACTGGGCGATGGTGTTTATCGCGTTTCTTGTGGGCTTCCCGATTTTTTTCGAAGTCGGTTTTGTTTTATTAATTCCGATCGCGTTTAACGTTGCCCGCCGCACCGGTACCTCCATGTTATTAGTAGGTTTGCCAATGGTGGCGGGCCTATCTGTTGTACACGGTTTGGTACCGCCACATCCGGCAGCGATGATTGCGGTGGGCGAATATCAAGCGAATGTGGGCCGCACTATTTCCTACGCGCTGTTAGTGGGGATTCCCACCGCGATTATTGCCGGGCCGATTTTTGCAAAATGGATTGCACCGCGGATCCAGTTACCTGCGGTTAATCCATTGGAAGAACAATTTATCCACGCCGATGCAGAGCGTCAGTTGCCGGGCTTTGGTATTACGCTGATGACCATCCTGTTGCCGGTATTTTTAATGCTGCTCGGTGGTTGGGCAAATTTGATTGCTACGCCAGGCACAGCGCTAAATGATTTCCTGTTGTTTATCGGCAATTCTGTTGTTGCGCTCTTGATTGCTACCCTCGTCAGTTTTTATACACTCGGCATTGCGCGCGGTTTTAATCGCGACAGCATTTTAAAATTCAGCCACGACTGTCTCGCGCCCACTGCGGGTATCACCTTGCTGGTAGGTGCTGGCGGTGGATTGAATCGTATTTTAGTGGAAGCCGGTATTGCGAAAGAAATCGTAGCATTTTCTTCCGAGATGGCATTGACACCCTTAATGATGGGTTGGCTGGTTGCCGCGTTAATGCGTATCGCAACCGGTTCCGCGACAGTGGCGATGAGTACCGCCGCCGGAATTGTTGCGCCGATTGCACTCGCAGCGAATTATCCGCATCCCGAATTATTGGTAATCGCCACCGGTGCCGGCTCATTAATTTTGTCGCACGTGAATGACGGTGGTTTCTGGTTGATCAAAGAGTATTTCAATATGACTGTGACCCAGACATTAAAAACCTGGACAGTATTGGAAACCATTATTTCCCTTGTTGCCCTTGCATTTGTGTCGTTAATCGCCGCGCTTATCTAAATTATTGAGAAATCATATGACGGCTTTATTCGATATTGTTTACCACATGCGCGCCAGTCGCGATCGCCTTTCCGCGACCGAACAAAAAATTGCCGATGCTATTTTGGAGGATATCGCGTTTGCCGCCGCTGCAAGTATTGACCAACTCGCGGTAAAAGCGGCGGTGAGCATCGCCACTATTTCGCGCTTTGCCAAAGCGGTGGGCTGCGAGGATATCCGCGATTTAAAATTAAAACTGGCGCAAGCCAGCGCAGTGGGCACGCGTTTTCTAGCGGAAGTGCCGGCAGTGGAAGAAAGCGCGTTTTATACGCAAATATGCAGTGATGTGGAGTCAACCTTGCGCGCAAATCTCGGGCGCTTTGTAGAAGAAGATTTTCGCACCGCTGCCGGGTTGTTAAATTCGGCGCGATTGATTTACATCGGTGGCATGGGCGGTGGATCAACTATGCTCGCCGAGGAAGTGCAATTCCGTATTGCACGCCTGGGCAAAGCGGTAACCGCCTATCATGATCCGGTGCTGCTACGCATGCTTGCGGCAACGCTCACGGAAAAAGATGTGTTGGTGCTTTTGTCAGTGACCGGCGTTACACCGGAATTGTTGGCGGTGGCGGATATCGCCCGCGAGTACGGAGCACAAATAATTGTGTTGACTGCGCCCAATTCACTCCTGGCGGATAAGGCCAATATCGTGTTGCCAGTCGTGACTGAGGAAACAGATTTTATTTACAAGCCGTCAGCATCGCGCTACGGAATGTTGTTGGCAATCGATATTCTGGCAACCGAGTTGGCACTTGCCCGCAAAACCGAGAGCAAGGAATTATTGCGCCGGGTGAAATTTGCATTGGACGAATATCGCGGTGGTGACAATCGGTTGCCACTGGGAGATTAACGTGTTTTCAAGATTCTGTTTTTAGAATGACCGGGGAGCCCTTGGGTGAAGTTTGATTTAATTATTCGCAATGCGCAGATTATTGATGGCACTGGTGAGCCAGGCTATTGCGCTGACCTCGCTATTAGCGGTGGCAATATTGCTGCAATAGGTGACTTGTCGGCTGCGGACGCAATTGCTGTGCGCGACGCACGCGGCCTGGTATTGGCACCTGGTTTTATCGACGTGCACACCCACGACGATTTACAAGTGATCCATGCGCCGCAAATGCTACCAAAAATTTCCCAGGGGATAACCACGGTAATTGTTGGCAATTGCGGTATCAGTGCCAGCCCGGTGACATTGCGCGGCGACTTGCCCGACCCGATGAATTTGCTCGGTGCACCGGAAGATTTTAGCTACGCCGATTTTGCCAGTTATAAAAATGCGGTAAACAAAGCGCAGCCTGCGGTAAATGTCGCCGCGTTAATTGGGCACACTGCGCTGCGTAATAATCATATGGATCGTTTGGATCGCGTTGCCAGCGATAAAGAAATCGAATCAATGCGTGTGCAATTGCGCGAATCCTTAACAGAAGGTGCTTTGGGACTGTCGTCCGGCCTGGCCTATGGTTCGGCTATCGCGAGCAGTACCGAAGAGGTAAAAAAATTAGCAGAAGTATTGAATGAAAGCGGCGCGGTTTATACCACACATTTGCGTACCGAGTTTGATGAAATCCTTACCGCATTGGATGAAGCCTTTGAGATTGGCGAGCATGCCAGAGCGCCGATTATTGTGTCGCATTTAAAA
>JAJQJO010000386.1 GCA_021323495.1 Cellvibrio sp.
GGCAGTTTAATGTCCTCAATCGCGCTTGAGGTCGTGCGCGGTGCGGAATATTTACACAATCCGGCTTCCATTATGTCGTTATCAGGAAGCCAAGCATGAGATTTAACTTTTTAATTATCCCCTTCGCATTTGTTGCAGTGATGGCCTTAGGCGCTGCCAGCGTTGAAAGTGCTGAAGCAAGCAAAGGCAGTTTATTGATTCGCAATGTCCAGATCATTACGGCCGATACCAAGGTAAGTAAACCGCTCAATCTGTTGGTTGAGCAGGGCCGTATTCGCGCGCTGGGCAAGCGCGAGTATCGCGCTGAACGGGTGATCGAGGGCAAGGGGCAGTATGTGATACCCGGCCTGATTGATAGCCATGTTCACTTGCGCGATGTCCCCGGCCTTAACCTGCCCGAGAGTGAACGCGAGAAATCGAAACTCTATCAGGACGCGGTGGCGCAGATCCCCAGGAGTTATCTGTATGCAGGGTTTACCACCCTGCTCGACCTGATTAATACCAAAGAATTTATCGACCACTGGAACAGCCAACCGCTCGCACCCCGGGCTTATTTTTGCTCGCCGGTATTTGTGCCCCAGGGTTATCCCGTCGCCCTGCTACCAAAGGAAATCCAACAGGCTCCCGATGTAGCCCGGCATTATTTGCACGATACCCATTCACATCCAGTGGATGCCGACCAACATACTCCCGGCAAACTGGTTGCGGCGGCAAAAAAAGAAGGCGCGCGCTGCATCAAGGCATTTTATGAAAAAGGGTTTGGCGCCCAACGGAATTTACCGGTGCCCAGCGAAGCTATTGTGCGCGAGCTGGTGGCGGCTGCCCATCAACAAGACTTACCGGTTTTTTTACACGGCAACTCGCAGTGGTCGTATGAGTTCGCCCTTAAAACCGGGGTTGATATGGTGGTTCATGGGTTATGGAATGGCGATGCCGATACCAACGCGGCCCTACCCCGGATTGCACGCGCGATGATCAACGCCGGGATTGCAATGCAACCGACCGTGCAGGTGATTTATGGCGAGCAAGAATTATCCAACCCCGAATTTTTTTCACAACCCGCGGTTAAACAGGTGATGCCGGCGGCGTTAATTAACTGGTACCAGTCAGACACTGGCCAATGGATGAAGCGCAGCATCGACGAACATTTTAAAGCGGCTGCGCCCCAGAGCCCGGAACAGCAGTACCAGAAGGTCAAAACGGTTTATGAGCCGCTGCTGGAGCGCGTCAAATTACTTACCCAATTAATGTATACCGGAAAAAAATCCTTGCTGGTGTTTGGCAGTGATACGCCCAGCGGCCCTATTTACACGCAATTTCCTGGTTTGAATGGCCGCAAGGAAATGGATCACTGGATTGCGATGGGTGTGTCATTGCCCGATTTATTTAAAGCGATGACGGTAGGCAATGCGCAACGGATGGGATTGGATGATGAAATTGGCAGCGTGGCAAAAAATAAAGTCGCCAATTTATTATTGCTGGGTAAAAATCCGTTAACCGATGTGACCGCTTACGATTCAATCAGTTGGGTGATCCTTAACGGCCAAGCGATTGAACGCGAACAATTAGCCGCAACCAACCATTAATTTTTATCCAAAAAAAATGGCGACTCACTGCAAGAGAGTCGCCATTTTTTACTGCTGCCGCAATTGATTTGCCGCGTTTTATGCTTGCGGTGCGTCTTCCGCCGTGCCCAGTTTGTCGAAAATCTTTTCCAGATCTTTTTGTTTGTTTTTACCAAAACCACCCAGGGCATTGATCGCATGGCGGATGCGGGCGCGGCTCATATCGGGGCCGATGATCTGCATGGAATCCACCACCGAGAATGACGCGGTGGTGCCCGCGATGGCGACAAATACCGGCGCGAGTGCGTCTTTGATCTTGATGCCCATCTGGTCGGCAAGCAATTTCAGTTCGGCAAACAGGTTGTCGCGCTCCCAGGTGCGCAATGCCTCCAAACGCCAGAGGGCGAATTGCAGGTATTCTTTTTGTTTTTCGATATCCAACTTATTGCTGGCGAAGCTGGCCTCGTTGACCGGCATCATACCGCTAACTAAAAAACCTGCGAGGGGCGCAAAATCGCTCAGAGTGGTCATGCGCGATTGGGCGTGTGGCAGTGCTTGCAGCAGGGTTTCTTTGTTGAGCGCCCAGTCGTGCAAACGCTCCGCAAGTTGTTCGATGGTCAAGTTTTCGCGGATCCACAGGCTGTTTAACCAGCTGAGTTTTTCCACATCGAAAATCGGGCCGCCCAACGATACGCGCAGCAAATCGAAGTGCGCTTGCATTTCCTGCAAGGTAAATTTTTCGCGCTCGTCCGGCATCGACCAGCCCATGCGGCCGAGGTAGTTAAGCATCGCCTCGGGCAAATAACCCATGCGTTTGTAATAGAGGATGCTGGTGGGGTTTTTGCGTTTGCTGAGTTTGGATTTATCCGGGTTGCGCAGCAGCGGCAAATGGCACAGCACGGGCGCTTGCCAGCCGAAGTATTCGTAGAGTTTCAAATGCTTGGGCGCGGAGTTGATCCACTCTTCGCCACGGATCACGTGGGTGATTTGCATCAGGTGATCATCCACCACATTGGCGAGGTGATAGGTGGGCATGCCGTCGCCTTTGAGCAGCACTTGCATATCCACTTGCGACCACTCGATCTCGATCTTGCCGCGCAGCATATCGTCGATCTCGCAGACGCCCTCTTCCGGGATTTTCATGCGGATCACGTAAGGGTCGCCCGCATTTAATTTCGCCTGGATCTCTTCTTGCGAGAGCAGCAGGCCGCGGCCGTCGTACTTGGGCGTTTCACCGCGCGCTTGCTGCTCGCGGCGCATGTCGTCCAGCTCTTCGGCGGTCGCAAAGCAGTAGAAGGCATGGCCTTTCTCGACTAATTCAAACGCGTATTTGCCGTAGATATCCATCCGCTCGCTTTGGCGATAAGGGCCGTGCGGGCCGCCGACGTCCGGGCCTTCGTCCCACTCCAGGCCGAGCCAGCGCAGGCTGTCCAGAATTGCCTGTTCGGATTCGGGGGTGCTGCGGGTTTGGTCGGTATCTTCAATACGCAACAGGAATTTGCCTTTATGTTGGCGGGCAAAACACAGGTTGAACAAGGCGATATAGGCAGTGCCTACGTGTGGATCGCCAGTGGGCGACGGGGCAATACGGGTACGGACTTCAGACATGGAATGGCCTTTTGTGCGAATCAGAGGAATCTGGGAACTGGAAAAAGGCGCGCATTATACGCTTGAATCGCCCGGTGGGAGAAACAGGGAAAAGGGGATCAGGGAATCCGCGCGCCTAATAACGGCAAATGCTTGAGGCGATGGTACTGCAGGGATAAAGCGATGCAGTGTTTTAGCTGGGTGACGGGGATAAGTTCCATGCGCGTAAAAACAATGGCCCGCTTGCCTTCATAGCGAAACAAATAGCCGTAAAGTGCTTCAAACGTTTCCACCAGCCGGGTTTTACAATTGAAATAGAGTGCGTAATGTTCGGGGTCGCGCGGTTTCCAATCCATGCGGATGGCACTGCCCTGCCT
>JAJQJO010000387.1 GCA_021323495.1 Cellvibrio sp.
TTGAAAACCCTTGCTGGAATCAATTGGCTGATGGGTTCCCAATATGTTGTCAATGATAAAAATAGCGGTTCATTTTATGTAATAGGCACGCACGGTGGTTGGGCTGCATTAAATACCAATCGCGTAGTGGAAGGGCGTTATATCAATCAACGCGATGAAGATGAATTCAGGAAAGTGGCGGTAATCGGCACACGGGTTCGCCCAATATTGTTTAAAGATGAAGCCGAGGTTATCGGAAAGTTTATAAAAATCCAGGGAATCAGTTTCAAGGTGATTGGAGTTTATGAATCTAGCGAACCGGATAGCGGTGACCAAAACCAAAGCATCAGTGTTTTTCTACCTAATGCAACCTTGCGTAAAACCTTTAACCAAATGGACCGGTTTAATGAGTTATTAATCCAACCGGGCGCGCAACAGAATACGCAGGAACTGGAGCGGGAAATTAAAAAAATAATCTACGAACGACAAAGAATCCATCCTGACGACCAGGGCGTGCTGAACACGCACAATAGTGAACAAGAGTATTTGCAAAATAAAAACCTGGTCAATGGCATTATTGGTTTTAGTTGGATGGTGGCTATTGGCACTATTATCGCCGGGGTGATCGGGGTAGGTAATATCATGTTGGTAGTAGTGAAAGAGCGCACCCGTGAAATTGGCTTGCGTAAAGCCCTGGGTGCGACGCCCGCCAATATCAGCTTGATGATCATGCATGAATCGCTGGTGATCACTTTGGTCGCAGGTTATAGCGGATTGGTTGCGGGGGTCGCACTGCTTGAAGGAGTGAAACTGGTGCTGGCTAATATGGGTAAGGGCAAGGGTATGTTTGCGTCGCCGTTTATCGATATAAGCACAGCGTTCCTGGCCTTGGCGGTATTGGTGGTGATAGGTGCGCTGGCGGCACTGCTGCCTGCGATCAAGGCTGCATCGGTCAATCCTATCGTTGCTTTGCAAGATGAATAATTATTTTAAACCAGCTGAATCCAAACCGCGCCAGTGTGCATCAAAGCTATCAAGTTACCAGCAATAGCATTGACGATATGCGTTATACATAGCTGACAGATGTCACCAGATTGTTAAGCCAGAGTAAAAAAAACGGTAGATCGATAAAAAGCCATTAAGCTTGTGCGCGCAGGAATACCACCCACTGGAATCTCTGCAACAAGGTGCCTGCCACAGAACGTCTGCAGCAGTGTGCCTGCCACAGGGTGCCTGCCACAGGGTCGCCTGCCGCACTAAAGGAAATCATTATGATCAAGTTACATAACATCCATAAGTACTACCACTCTGGCGAACAGCCCCTGCATGTGCTCAAAGGTATTGACCTGCACATCCGCGAAGGTGAGTTGGTATCTATTATGGGCTCCTCGGGTTCGGGTAAATCCACCCTGCTCAATATCCTTGGTATTTTGGATACCCATGATAAGGGCGACTATTTTCTCGCCGGACGCGAAGTGAAAAACCTCAAAGAAAACACTGCAGCAAAAATGCGCAATGAATTATTAGGTTTTGTATTCCAATCATTTAATTTACTGCCGTTTAAAAACGCAACTGAGAACGTGGCTCTGCCGCTTTATTACCAGGGCGTTGGCCGCAAGGAACGCAATTACCGTGCGGACCAGTATCTGGAAATGGTGGGCTTGAGCAGTCGCGCAAAACACATGCCCAATGAATTATCAGGCGGACAAAAACAGCGCGTGGCAATTGCGCGTGCTTTAGTCACCAAACCGAAAGTTATTCTCGCCGACGAGCCAACCGGTGCATTGGATAGCCAAACTACGCAGGAAGTGATGGCACTGATGAAAGAAGTTCATCAGCTGGGTAATACGATTGTGATAGTAACTCACGAACAGGATATTGCCGACCAAACCCAGCGGCAGATTATTTTAAAAGACGGCCTTATCGTTTCCGGAAAATATCATCACTCCCAGGTTACCAATGAAATTGCCGACCAGGATGAAGAAGAGATTCTTGGCTAAGAAAATAAGAGTGGGTAAATATCATGCTCGATGGCTTGCAAGAAATTCTCTATACCCTGCGCCAGAATAAATTGCGCACCGCGTTGACTGCCTTTGGCGTCTTCTGGGGTATTTTTATGCTGATCCTGCTGCTCGGTGCAGGGCGAGGAATGCAAAATGGTGTGTACAGCGATTTCGGTTCCGATGTGCTGGACTTTATCGTCGTATACACCGGCACTACCTCGGTTGCCTATAACGGCAGAGGCGTTGGCCGTTCTATTGAATTGACCAAAGATGATATTGCAGCAATTCAACAAAAAGTACCCGGCGTGCGGTTTATTTCCGCCGAGAGCCAACGCGAGGGAATTTCGATAATTTACGAAAAGAAAAGCGGTTCTTTTGGCGTATACGGTGTACCGGATGATTATTTTAAAATTAAGGAATCGATCCCTTTTAGCTTCGGGCGAAAAATTAATTCCATTGACGACCAACAAATACGCAAAATTGTCGTAATCGGTTCGGTCGTTGGTGAGCGGCTGTTTGGTAAAGACGTAGATCCCGTTGGCAAAAATATTCGGGTCAACGGTGTGGTTATGAAAGTAGTCGGTATTTTTTATGATAAAGGTAATCGCGGCCGTGATTCCGAACGGGTTTACATCCCGCAAAATACCTATCAAAAATTATTTGGTACCAGCAATAAAATAGGGTCTATCTGGTTGCGCCCAAAAGAGGGTGTGGACGGATTTGAATTGGAAAAGTCGGTGATCGCATTACTGCAACAACGGCATCAGGTCTCGCCGGAAGACAAACGCGCGATACGCTCATTTAATATGGCCGAGCCCGCCAAAATGGTGAACGGATTATTTTTGGCAATCAATGGGTTTATCTGGTTTGTCGGTCTGGGTACCTTGATGGCCGGCATCGTGGGTGTGAGTAATATCATGATTATTACTGTAAAAGAGCGCACGCGCGAAATTGGAATCCGCAAAGCATTAGGGGCAACCCCTTTTGGTATTGTCAGCACATTGTTAATGGAATCTATTCTGGTTACCGCGATTGCAGGGTACGCGGGCCTGGCGTTAGGGGTAGGTCTGCTGGAATTGGTATCGTTTGGTTTGCGCTCAGCCGGGGCCAATTTGCCTTTCTTCCAAAACCCGGAAGTGAATTTCCAGGTGGCGATTACATCCATCATTTTACTGGTATTGGTTGGCGCCTTGGCGGGTTTAGTTCCCGCGTTGAAAGCCGCGCGCATCATGCCCATTGAAGCCATGCGCGCGGACTAAGGAGTGACACCATGCTGATTGATACCGAAAAGTGGCAGGAAATTTTCCTCACACTGAATCAACATAAACTGCGTACCGCACTCACAGCATTTGGTGTTTTCTGGGGCATTTTTATGCTGACCATGTTACTGGGCGCCGGCAAGGCACTGGAAAATGGTGTAGTGGAAGATTTTAAAGAAATTCCCAATTCCGCCTGGATCTGGTCGCAAAGTCCAACCCAGATTGCCTATCAGGGTTTGCCCGTTGGCCGCCAAATCCAGTTAAAGGCTGATGA
>JAJQJO010000388.1 GCA_021323495.1 Cellvibrio sp.
AGATGCCTGTCCGGGTATTGGTAGTTGATGATTCGAATTTCTTTCAGCATCGGCTGAAGGATATTATTAATGAGCATCCGGATTTAAAAGTTATCGGCATTGCCAGTAATGGCCGCGAAGCAGTCGAAAAAGCCGCAGAGCTCCAGCCCGATATTATTACCATGGATTTTGAAATGCCGGTGATGGATGGCGTCACGGCAATCAAGCTCATCATGGCCAATCGCAAAGTTCCTATATTAATGTTTTCGTCGCTTACTTATGAAGGCGCAAAAGTAACGCTTGATGCCTTGGCCGCAGGCGCACTGGATTTTATTCCAAAAGATTTTGCTGAAGTTTCGCGCAGTTCCGATGCGCTCAAGAAAAAATTACATGAGCGCTTGATCACTCTCGCGGGAGTCAGCGCACGCACTATTACGCCGATTGTTGAGGTAAAACCTGCAATTGCACCTGGCGCACGTACGCCGGCTTCTGTTGCATCACCACCAGCGCGCGCGCCAATAGGCACAGCGCAGGATGAACCAGCAAAATCTGCTGGTCCCGATAATTACCGCTTGAAAAAAACGCCTAAATTATTAGTGATAGGTGCATCAACCGGTGGTCCTGTTGCTTTGGCCGAAGTATTGATTACCCTGCCGGCCAATTTTCCTTTGCCCATAGTTCTGGTGCAGCATATGCCGGAAAATTTTACCAAAGCGTTTGCCGAGCGCCTGAACAAACAATGCAATATCCGCGTGCGCGAAGCGGTCGATGGCGATCAGCTGCAGCCGGGGTTAGCGTTGCTCGCGCCGGGTGGAAAACAAATGATGCTCGACAAACGCAATGGTGGTTCGGTGCGGATATTACCGGATGATGAACGCGTAAATTACAAACCATCACTGGATATAACCTTTGGCTCGGCCGCGAATATTTATGGCGATAAAGTATTGGGCGTTGTATTGACCGGCATGGGTTCTGATGGCTGCAATGGTGCGCGCTTGTTGAAAGAGGCGGGCTCCGCATTGTGGTCACAAGACGAAGCAAGTTGCGTGATTTACGGAATGCCGATGGCTGTCGCGCGCGCCGGCTTGACCGATAAAGTACTCAGCCTGAAAGACATTGGGCCGCGTTTGGTGCGAGAGGTCATGTAATGGATTTGCTTAGTATTATTGGTGTCATTGTCGCCTTTGCTGCCATTATCGGTGGAAATTTTTTGGAAGGTGGCGGTATCGGCACCCTGGTTAATGGTTCAGCTGCATTTATTGTAGTGGGCGGTACTTTAGGTGCTGCTATGTTGCAGACTTCAAAGGCCAGTTTGCGGCGCGCGTTAAAAATAATCAGTTGGGTTTTTAAGCCCCCTTATGTTCCGTTCAAGCAAGGTATTGCCAACATAGTGCGTTGGGCAGCCGCTGCACGCAAAGACGGGCTTCTGGGGCTTGAAACAATTTCCGAGCGCGAAAAAGATAAATTTGCAAAAAAAGGTCTGCAATTATTGGTGGATGGCAATGAACCTGAGGTTATCCGCCGCATCCTGGAGACTGATTTGATTGTCAATGAGCAGCGCGATTTCGATGCAATAAAGTTTTATGAATCCATGGGCGGTTACGCGCCCACGATTGGTATTATTGGCGCAGTGATGGGCTTGATCCATGTAATGAATAATCTGGCGGATCCCGCCACCCTTGGTCCCGGAATCGCTATCGCCTTTGTCGCTACTATCTATGGTGTGGCTTTGGCCAACCTGGTATTTATTCCAATCTCCAACAAATTGCGTATGTGTGTGAATGAAAACTCGCAGTATCGTGAATTGATTATCGAGGGCATTATCGCTATCGCCGATGGCGAAAACCCTCGTTCGATCGAAATGAAATTAAATGGTTATTTGCATCCGCATTAAACAAACAATAGCAGTATTTTATGGTGCGTCGCAGGCGGCAAGAAGTTCATGTAAACCAGGAACGTTGGCTGATTTCCTATGCCGACTTTATTACGCTATTGTTTGCATTTTTTGTAGTGATGTATTCCATTTCGCAAGTCAACGATAGTAAGTATCGTGTCCTTTCGGACACATTTATCGAAGCCTTTCACCAGACAGCTGAGGTAAAAACCGATTCTGATTCGCAACCAAATACCTCGCCATCAAACGATGTAATCAATCCGCTCGATATGGTCAAAATGCCAGGCGAGCCGGCGGACCGCGACGAACAAAAACCGAAGATTAGTGACCACGCCATTGATGCCCCGCAAGTAGATCCCCAAACACCGGATCTACCGGTCAAGACCAGTGATGAGCTGGGGCAAATTTCCGATTTGGTGAGTGAAAAATTTACTCAACTCATTAATGATCAAATGATCCAGGTATCGAGCAACGAACTCTGGTTGCAAATCGAATTGAAAGACAGCATTTTATTTTCATCTGGCAGTGCCGATACCAGCGAGCAAGCGCAAAGGATATTTGATGAAATCGCCGGGATTTTAAAAAACTATTCCAATCCGGTGCAAGTCGAAGGGTTTACCGACAACATTCCTATCAAAAGTGCGAAATATCCTACCAATTGGGAACTGTCCACTGCGCGCGCCAGTGCGATCGTGAAATATCTGGCGAGCAAGGGGATTGCGCCCGAACGTCTGTCCGCTGTTGGCTACGGGGAATACCAGCCGATTGTCAGCAACGATAGCGAGCAGGGCAGGGCGCAAAATCGCCGCGTAGCGATTATGATTGCCAAGCGTAAGATGGACCGGCCGAAAGTCATTGTTGCACCACCATTAATCCCGCTCACATCTGCCCCTTCTTCTGAAGCACATTGATCTTGCCGTTTCCACCTTTTAATACCCGGGTCGGCACTATATGGGTTTAGATCCTTATGAAGCTATGCACGCACTTAATTAAAACAATTCTCTGGCACCATTGTGTTTTATCTTTTTTTTTCGCGGGGTTGTTTGGTGCTCTGCCAACAGTTGCGTTAGCGGATGATGCAAAGCCGGTAATGACCGTGGTGATTTCGCGCGAGAAAGAGCTTACACCGGATCACGATGATTATTATTTTAGCAAGGTGTTGGAGTTAGCCCTGACCAAAACGATATCAAGCCACGGGCCATATCAAATTAAATTAGTTCCGGTTATGCCCATTGGCAACCGGCTACTGCGTGAAATCGAGGCGGGGCGCGTTGACATCACCTGGATGCCATACAACGTTAATGCATCTGCACAACTCATACCGATCAAGATTCGCTTGTTAAAAAATTTGAGCGATTATCGTGTCTTTTTAATCCGGGTTGATGACCAGGTACGGTTCTCCAGGGTCCATACAGTAGAAGACTTGCGCCGTCTACGTGGTGGCATTGGCTCGCATTGGCCAGACAGGATTGTAATGGAAGAAAACGGACTGCCGCTGGTCCTGAGTATCAGTTATTTTAATTTGTTCAAAATGCTTGCCTCTAACCGTTTTGATTATTATTCGCGTGGAGTTCACCAAGTATTACCCGAGATTAACGCTTATGCTGACAAGGGGTTGGGAC
>JAJQJO010000389.1 GCA_021323495.1 Cellvibrio sp.
CAAGCTCAGGTAAGGGTGCGCAATCACCGTCCATACTGAACACGCCGTCAACCACAATTAATTTCCGCTGCGCATCGGTTTTATCCAAACGGTTTTGCAAATTGTCGAGATCGTTGTGCAAAAACCGCTGGAAGCGTGCACCGCTCAATAAGCCCGCATCCAATAAACTCGCATGATTTAAACGGTCTTCGAACACCGCATCACCTTGACCAACCAGCGCGGTAATAGCTCCCATATTAGCCATATAGCCAGTAGAAAATAACAGCGCTCGTTCACGGCCGGTAAATGCAGCCAATTCTTCTTCCAAAGCGTGATGCTCACTGGAATGCCCGGCAACCAGATGCGAGGCACCACTACCCACACCAAATTTTTCCGCCGATTTTTTCAATGCAGCAATCACATCGGGATGATTAGCCAAACCTAAATAATCATTGCTACAAAACGCGAGGTAGTTTTTCCCATCAACAATAATTTGCGGTGCTTGTGGCGATTGCAATAACTTGCGCGAGCGATACAAATGCGCAGCGCGACGTTCAACGAGGGCGGAAGCAAGAGTTTGATCAAGATGAGAAGGCATGAGTGAGACACACGTAGGACGGGTTAGCGCAACTCAAAAAACTGCACTGGCCCGTCACATTGATCAATCAGGGATTGAAAGGAAAATTTATTTTGCCGCGTTATAAAACATGGAATCCATTGCCGCCTCTTGCAACTGATGCACTATCGACGCTTCCTGTTCGCTTTCATCTTCATGCACTTCGTAAGCTTCGGGTTTAATGCCAAGCTTTTTAAACAGTTGCATATCCTTGTTGGCTTCAGGATTTGGTGTGGTCAATAATTTTTCGCCATAAAAAATTGAATTGGCACCAGCGAGAAATGCCATCGCCTGAGTTTGTTCGTTCATTTGCTCACGACCGGCAGACAATCGCACATGGGATTGCGGCATCAAAATACGGGCAACAGCAATGGTGCGGATAAAATCAAACGGATCGAGATCCGCTTCATTTTCCAGTGGCGTGCCCCCCACTTTTACCAACATGTTGATGGGCACAGATTCAGGATGCTCCGGCATATTGGCAAGCTGTTGTAATAGCCCGGCACGATCACTTTCCTCCTCACCCATACCGACAATCCCGCCGCAGCAAACTTTCATACCCGCTTTACGTACGTTGGAGAGGGTTTCCAGACGATCCTGATAGGTACGCGTGGTAATAATTTCGCCGTAATATTCGGGCGAGGTATCCAGGTTGTGGTTGTAATAATCCAGACCGGCTTTGGCCAATTCCTGCGCTTGCGATTCATCGAGCATCCCCAGCGTCATGCAGGTTTCGAGACCCAGTGCTTTTACACCCTGTACCATGGTAGTCACGTAGGGCATATCCTTATTTTTCGGTGAGCGCCAAGCGGCGCCCATACAGAAACGTGTAGCGCCAGAGGCTTTGGCGGCTTTGGCTTCTTCGATTACCTTTTCCACGGCCATCAATTTTTCGCGCTCAAGGCCAGTGTCATAACGGGCTGATTGCGGGCAGTAGGCACAGTCTTCCGGACAGGCACCGGTTTTGATCGAACAGAGCGTGCTTACTTGCACTTCATTAGGATAGAAATGGGCGCGATGTACACTTTGCGCCTGGAACATCAAGTCACTAAAAGGTAACGCAAACAGAGCGGTAATTTCGGCGCGGGTCCAATCGTGTCTGATAGTCGGAGCAAAGCTGGCGTTCATAAATGCATTCCATGGTCGTTCTGGCAAGAGTATGGGCTATGGCTGCATCTTAACCGAGCCAGAAAAGCTGTCAACCCTAAAGCAGATTCAAGGTTTACAACTCCATTTTGACAAAACCACCGGCAATATCGACAATACAACCACTATGGATTAGACCTGAAAGGATTTTTATGCTCCATCTACCCGCTTTAGCCATCTCCAATTTGCTGGACCAGTTATTCCCCGCTCCTTGTTTGGTCTGCGGACTGGCAGATCCAGACTATCAATTGCTCTGCCCTGAATGTGATAGAGCCCTGCCACGCCTGAGCCAGGAGAATTTTTTATGCCGCTGCTGCGCATTGCCATTGACCAGTGATGCACCGCTATGCGGGAAATGCCTGAATAAACCACCCGCATTTGCGCAATCGAGCATTGCATTCCGTTACGTTCATCCACTCGATTATTTAATCCATCAATTCAAATACCGACGCCAGCTGAGCAGCGGCAAATTGCTCGCACAACTATTAGCCGACACTTGCCAGCAAAGCCCGCGCCCCGACTTTCTGGTGCCGGTACCCATCCATTGGCGCAAACGCTGGCAGCGCGGTTTTAACCAGAGCGAACTGATGGCTTATTGGATAGGTAAACATTTGGATATTCCGGTGCTGTCGGCCTGCCAACAAAAACATCACCATCATTCACAAAAAGGTCTTGGCCGTGCGCAACGCTTAAAAAACCTGCGCCAAACGTTTAGTGTCAAACCGGGCAACGAGCGTAAAATTGCTAATGCCCATATCGCCCTGATCGACGATGTTGTCACTACCACCGCTACAGTGCGAACCCTGAGTGAACTATTGGTCAAAGCAGGCGCCCAACGGGTAGATATTTGGGCATTGGCGCGCACGCCGGATCATTAGGCTGCAGGCTATGCAACATTTGCAGTGGCTAATACAAATGTTTCTACCTCGGTAAAGAAATAGCCGCTACTATCCTTTGTTATTGGTTTTTTATAATCGTCCTTTTACGATTACTTTTATTTCCACCTTTAATTGCTGCAAGGATTTTCATGAGATTTCCCTATCGCCTGCTGACCCGTGCCATTGCCCTGGCGCTCAGCTTGAGCTTGCCCGCGCTGGCTGAAACCACTCCGCCCCTTCCATCATCTGCTGCCCAGCAACTCTATGCTTCGGCCCAGGAGGATTTGCTGCAATTGCGCGTGCTGTTAAAAAATGGTAACAGCCAGTCATCCGTTGGTTCCGGATTTTTGATTGGCAACTCCAATCTGGTAGTGACCAATTTCCATGTGGTCTCGCAGATTGCGCTGGAGCCGGAAACCTACTTTGGTGAGTACAAAGATACCAGCGGCAAAAGCGGTGCGATTGAATTGCTCGCCGTAGATGTGCTGCATGATCTGGCCATCGTACGTATTGCACGCACTGGTAGCGGATTTTTCAAAGTACCGCACGCCAGCGGAGACAGTAAACAACCTGCGCTGGTGAAATTAAATCAAGGACAACATTTGTATTCCCTCGGCAACCCGCTAGATCTGGGGTTTACCATTTCCGAGGGTACCTATAACGGCATCAGTGCGCGCGGCTTTTCCGATCAACTTATGTTTACTGGCCCGGTTAACGCCGGCATGAGTGGAGGACCCAATGTGACTGCAGACGGGCAAGTCGCTGGTGTTAATGTGGCGCACAGACGCGATGGTGAGTTAGTCAGTTTTTTGGTTCCCGTGCGTTACGTGCAAGCATTACTCGCGCGCGTAACTGGTGATATGACACCCCCTA
>JAJQJO010000049.1 GCA_021323495.1 Cellvibrio sp.
ACACTTCGTCTTCTTGTTTTATTGCTTGGTCTGTTGATATCGGTGACCGCCTCTGCTGCAGCAAATATCGAAAAATTGGCCAAAGGCAACTGGTTGCAACTCACCACCGATGATTTCGATATCATCACCGATCTGGATGAAAAAAAAGCGCGCTTGTTGATGAATGACCTGGAAGCTTTTAAATATTTCCAGCAAAAATTGATTGGAGTGCAATTGATTCCCGACCTTGGTCCGCTGCGTATCCTGGCGCTGGGTTCTGGCTCCAGTTTCAAACGCATGGATCTTCCGAGTACCTGGGCGGGGGTATTCGTCATCACTGAGGATCGATTTTATTCCATCGCCAATGTTGATAATTATTCGGACAGCTTGAAAAAGCCCAGCTTTGGCCGTCAGGTGCTATTGCACGAATACACGCATTTTTTATCGCGCTTTTCGCTGAACCGCCGCAGTTTTCCCCTTTGGTATGAAGAGGGGAAAGCCGAGTATCTGGGCACCTTCAGATTTGATGGTGAAAAAATCTATCTAGGCAACCCCAAGGCGATTATGTTTCGCACCAGCGGTCTTTATTCGCGCACCGGTACCCTGGATATTAATGTGGAAGAAATTCTTACCACCAAAGAATTACCTTTGCGGTCAGAAAAAATGGGTGATGCAGCAGTGATCGACCGGTTTTATGCCCGCTCATTTTTTATTATGCACTACCTGAACTCAGCGCCCGCGTTGCGCCAATCACTGGGGTTATACCTGGGTGCTTTAAGTGCAGAAAAAACCGAGGCTGAAGCACTGAAGTTAGCGTTCAACCAAACGTTTGAAGAATTCGAAACGAGTGTAAAAAACTACGTAACCAGTGGTTTGATGATGCGGGTTATATCGTTAACGGACGGCACAATTACTTTTCCCACGCCTGAAATAAAATTGGCCAAGTTGGATGCGGAAGGTTTTAAAGCGCAGATCGGCTATTTTATTTCCCAATAAGGTATGGAATTGTTTTGGATAAAAAAGCCGATGGTATTTGCCATCGGCTTTTTGTTTTGTAGTGCAGCAACTAATTACATGCAGAACCGCTAATCACAGGAATCTCGGCAGTGCCGGAGTGAGTGCCCTGGAAGCCGAACTCGACCGATTGCCCTGGTTGGATAGCGCTGTTCCAGCCCAGGTTCGTCGCTGAGTAAGGATTGCTACCGGTGACGGTTGCGTTCCAACTGCCGTTCAATCGGGTATTGCCTGCATAGGTCCAACTGACATTCCAGCCATTGATCGTGCTGGCGCCATTGTTGGTAATGCGGATCGCGCCGGTAAAACCTGCGCCCCAATTATTGCTCACGACGTAGCTGCATTTACTGTTGCCAGTGGCAATGCTGGATGCCGCGCTTGAGGCAAGGCTAGTGCGCGAGCTGCTGGATGTTGGCAGGCTGCTGGCTACGGAGCTGGAGCTGACCGGAGTGCTACTGCGCGCTGAACTGCCGGGGGCGACCGAACTGCTACCACCCGACGGTGTTGCACTGAAGGCATTTGAATTGGAGCTGCCGTCTGCCGTGGTGAATTTCACCCAGAACCAGTAAGGCGTGCCATTGGTGAGGCCGGCGGCAATATAGCTGCGCGTAGTGGCGCCGAGGGAGGCGATACGCACACGGCCAGCAGGATCAGCATCTGTGTCCTGGTAAATCTCAATCCCGCTGATAGTTCCGCTGACCGACCAGTTGAGCGTTACTTGGCCATTGCCGGTGGTTCCGCCGAGCGTGACCGCTACAGCGGGGGTCGATGAGCTGCTACTGGATGAACTACTGCCCGGAGCACCGGCGTTGGGGTTGGTACCTACGAAGTACAGGTCCGGTGCCGCTGGTGTTGCCATGCCATCACCGAGGAAAAAGCCGGTGTGGGGTGGTTGGTTGTAAGCCACATTTTGCCAGGCGATGGCTTGGCGGTACTGGGAATCGTGCATTAGCGTGCGCAGTTTGTTGGCGGTGACTGTGGGCGAAGAGAAAATCAGCAGTTGACTGTTGTTCTCATGGCGCCAGATTACTTCTTCACGCCAATCGCCGAGGATGTCGGCGGACAGCGCAGGCGTCGATTTTGTGCCGTTGTTTGATACCGCTCCGTAGTTGTAGGCAGTTAACAAGCGCGAGCTGGAATTGTTGCTGTAATTCCATTTGTCGATCATGGTGTTGTTGAGCTGTTCGCGCAGCAGGTCGCCATCCCACCAAGCGGCAAAATTGGTCGATGCCGGTTTGGTAGTGCCTATCTGGCCGCCGGTGGGGTTATTCAATCCGCCCACGCTCGCCCAGCTTTCTGCACCGGCGGTGCGTGGGTCTATATCCATAATCACCCCTCGACCAACGTCAGCACCGCCGCTAGGAATGCTCCAAATCACTTGGCCGGTTTTGGCATCGTGCATATCCACACCGGTGGCGTTGGACTCATGCACCATAAACACTTCCAGGCCGGGGCGGCCGGGAATGAAATCGGACAGATGCAAAGCATCGCCGTGGCCGAAACCGGTGGAGTACATGAGCGTGCCGTTGTCGTTAATGGTGGCGGAACCGTAAACGATTTCGTCTTTGCCGTCCTGATCTACATCACCCACGGTCAAGCTGTGTGCGCCTTGACCTGCCGCTGCGCCGTTCCCACTGGAGTTGCTGTCGAACGTCCAGCGACGGCTGAGTTGGCCATTGCGCCAATCCCATGCCACTAACACAGCACGGGTGTAATAGCCGCGTGTCATTACCAGGCTTGGGCGAACGCCATCAAGGTAGGCGATCCCGGCCAGGAACCGGTCAACGCGATTGCCATAACTATCGCCCCAACTGCTGACGGTACCGCGTGCGGGTAGATAATCAGTGCTGGCCATGGCGATACCGGTTTGACCGTTGAAGATAGTCAGGTATTCCGGGCCGGAGAGGATATAACCACCCGAGTTTCGATAGTCAGTATTGGCATTGCTGCCGCCCTGGATCGTACCTGCCGCATCTTTGGTGCCCGGTGCAGTTTTCATCGCCACTTCGGCTTTGCCATCACCGTCCAGGTCGTACACCATAAACTGGGTGTAGTGAGCGCCAGCGCGGATATTTTTGCCCAGGTCGATGCGCCACAAACGAGTGCCGTTCAGCTCATAAGCATCGACTATCACATTGCCGGTATAGCCACCTTGCGAGTTATCTTTAGCATTGGATGGATCCCATTTCACCACGATTTCATACTCACCATCGCCATCCAGATCGCCCACACTCAAGTCGTTGGGCGAGTAGGTATAGGCTTCGCCGCTGGGAGTCGTGCCGCCATTGGGGCGGTTGAGATTGACGGCCAGATAGGGGTTGGCCCAAGTGGCTTTGGCAGTGTTAGCGGCGTATTCGACCCCGTTAATCACCGGGCGCACCGTATAGGCGGCGCTGGTGGTGCCGCTGGTATCCAGGTAATTGGTGCTGTTGGTCACCGGCGATTCAGTGATTTTGCTGCCATTGCGATAGATATTAAAGCTGACGTTGGCCGGGTCATCGCCCAACATCCGCCAGCTGATTAATACCCCGCTGCCAGAGGGCAATGCGACTACCCCGCGATCAAGATACTCGGCCTGACGCGCCGCAAAGCTGGGGGCGGCAGTGAGGCCGGCAAGTCCGGCGCACAGGCATGCCATTAGTGTTTTGCGCAGCCAAGGCTGCGGATGAAGTTTGGCCATGATGGTTATCTCGTTATTCATAGTGGTAAACATGAGGCTTGCACACGGGCCTGGTAGTCCTGTGTAAAAGTCCCTGAGTCAGGTTTTCAGGTATTGAGACACTTTGCCGAGGATCGGGTACAACACGGTTATTGTTTTATTAAGTGCGGCCCTGCTGGAGAGATCCGGTTGAGTGCCGGAAGCGGGTGCGCCAAGTGTATATAAATAAGATTATATGAAGTGAGACAACGCAAGATAAATTGCTTGTTGCTGGTGTTGATTGTTTGAAATGAGAAATAGGTTGCAGGGTTTTTTATCATGCAAACGAGAATTTTTATCAATGAAAAGCGTGGCACACAGTATCTAGCTGGCCCCCGGGTCACGGAGGCCATTAAGTTTGGCTAAGTTGGAAGTTAAATCATTTGTCAGGCGTGAAGATTTAACAAGGTGCTATGCGCCGACCAGCGCTCCAGCAGAATTGCCTGGGCATCTATAGGTTCTTCACCTTCCTGGGTTTGGGTGGGGACGTAGCTGCCGTCTTCCTTGAGTATCCAGGCGTGGGTATTGTCGGTGAGATAGAGGTGTAAGTCTTCCAATATACGGTCGCGGATTTTCTTGTGTTTGATCGGGAAGCAGGTTTCAACCCTGTGGAACATATTGCGTAGCATCCAATCCGCACTTGAACAAAACAGTTCCGGGTTGCCATTGTTTTCAAAATAAAACACGCGATGGTGCTCGAGGAAGCGGCCAATAATCGAGCGCACGCGGATATTTTCCGAGAGCCCTGCAACACCCGGACGCAATTGGCAGACGCCGCGCACAATCAAATCTATCTGCACTCCAGCTTGCGATGCAGCGTAGAGTTCATTCACCAATTCTTCATCGTAGAGCGCATTCATTTTGGCGATGATGCGCCCGGGTCTGCCCTGTTCCGCGTGTTCTTTTTCCGTGCGGATGCGCTTCACCATGCCTTTGTGCAAGGTGAAGGGCGCATACAGGAGTGATTCCATCCTGGAGGCTTTGCCCATGCTCGATAATTGCAAAAAGATGCGATACACATCCTCGCCAATATCTTTGTCCGAAGTGAGCAAACCGTAATCGGTATAAATTTTACTGGTACGTGGGTGATAGTTGCCGGTGCCCAAATGCACGTAATAACGCAGCTTGCCGGTTTCGCGGCGCGCGACCAAAATCATTTTGGCGTGGGTTTTAAATCCGACCACACCGTAAATTACATGGATACCAAAACGCTGCAAACGCTCGGCCAGTGCCACGTTTTGCTCTTCATCAAAACGTGCCCGTAATTCCACAATCGCGGTGACTTCTTTACCCGCTTTGGCGGCGGCAACCAGCGCATCCACAATGGGTGAGTTGGAACCGGTACGGTAGAGGGTTTGTTTGATCGCCAGTACATTAGGGTCGCTCGCAGCCTCGCGCAAAAAATCCACCACACCCTGGAAAGAGTCAAAGGGGTGGTGGAGCAAGATGTCTTGCTTTTGCAACACTTCAAAATAGGAATTGGTGCGCTTGGGCAATTTGGGCATGGCTTGGACAAAAGGTTTGAAGTAGTGCGCCGGGTCTTTGACCAGGTCAAATAAATCGCCATAGCGATTCAAATTCACCGGACCATTGATTCGGTAGAGATCACGCTCTTTGATTTCGCAGCGCTGCAATAAAAATTGCTCTAATTCAGAGGGGCAGGTATCGGTAATTTCCAAACGCACTTCATCGCCGTATTGGCGATAGGCCAGCTCACCTTGTACAGCGCGCAATAAATCGTCAGTCTCTTCTTCGTCGAGGAAAATATCCGAGTTGCGTGTGAGACGAAATTGATAGCTTTCCATCACCGTCATGCCGACGAATATTTCGGCCATAAAAAAATGGATGATCGAGGAAATAAACACAAAATTGCGCCCGTTAATACTCAGTGCTTCAGGCAATTCAATAATGTGCGGCAATGAGCGTGGCACTTGCACAATCGCGCGGCCAGAGTTGCGGCCAAAGGCATCTTTGCCATCGAGCCTGACAATAAAATTCAAACTCTTATTGAGGATCCGCGGAAAAGGGTGTGCAGGGTCAAGCCCGATTGGACTGAGCACGGGCAGCACATCGGACAAAAAAATGTGCTTAAGATATTGGATTTGTTCCTGCGTCCAATCTTCGCGACGTAATACTTTGATGCCCCGATCGCGCATCGACGGCAGCAATTCATTGTTAAGGATGCGGTATTGCTCGGCCACTAATTCATGGGCGCGCAGCGAAATTTCATTCAGGGTCTGGGTCTGGGTCAGGCCGTCCGGCCCTTGGGTGGGCGGTGCATTGCGCTCCAGGATTTCTACCAGGCCGCCGACGCGCACCTCAAAAAATTCATCGAGGTTAGTAGCAAAGATGCACACAAAACGCAACCGTTCCAGCAGCGGCAAACTGCGGTCATACGCTTGATGGAGGACGCGTTTATTGAATTCGAGCAGGCTTAGCTCGCGATTGAAATAGGCGTTAGACACCTTTGTACCTCGTTACCCGATTCTTGTTAAGCCAATAGGTTGCGCCAGATTATGGCAATCATATGACAGAAATAAGACAGCAGCTGCTTATTGCTAACACTAGCAAAGTTTTCACTGGAAGAGTGGGCTTAGTACAAAAACCTGGAATCAAGCGAAGCGGAATATAGAAAGATGACCTTGGGCAAAGCGCCCAAGGTCGGACGATGCCTAGTTACATTTATAAACATCAAAGCTCTGGCGGCCATCCTGCACCAGGCTGACAGGCACTATGGTATCGCCATCAAACTGGGTGGCTTCGTTGCGTGCCAGATTGGTCAGCTCAGTGGCGACCTTTTCAGGTGAGCGCTTCATTGAGCCAACAAAATTGTCTTTTACTTTTACATTTACGGTGCGCACTTTTTCACAGCTGCGGACATTGGCAGCATTGGCGACGGCTACGCTACTGCCTTGTTCGCTCACTTTTACCCAGCTACAAGCAGTGGTCAGGCTGATGGCGGCCAATAGGAAAGAGATTTTTTTCATAGTTAATTCCTCAAGAGTGATTAGTGAATAATCAGGTGGCAAAAAAACACGCGGCTACACTAATCGCATGGCGTCCGAGTTGCAAGCCATGGCTATTGAGGTGCCACTCGCGTAATCTGCGATCAGAATAAATTTTGGCAATCAGGCGCCAAAGTACTATCGTTAGTTAGCGTCAGCTTACCTCCCGGCAGCTGTTCTCTGTGAGTTGGTTTGCGATATAAGACGATTCATAAAATCGGGGTCCGCCGCCGCGCGGCTACTACAAACCATATATCAATAGGACGATCGTTAAAGAGGAGTTATTTCCTGTGGGGCCATTTATGACCTTTCTGCGCACATTATTTTCCCGCCGCAACTTCTGGCGATTGCTCCAACTGATATTAATCCTTGTTCTTTTAATGGGGATTAGCCTGGCGATCGGCAAGCTCTATCAAAACTGGGATGATGATCCGGATCGCGGTGCGATTGCGATGGAAAACGGTGCTCTTGGTGAAAGTTATTCGACCCCTATTTACCTCGACCAAGGCTGGGATGCAACCGATAGCCTCTGGTATTACAACACTACCCAGGGTTCGGCGCTGATGCCCTACGATTTTTTTATCGCGCTTGAGCAAAGTGATTCCACAGAGCTTTTTCGCGCTAATAAATTGATTGATAAATATCGCTACCTGCCACAAAAGCCCACCTTTTTTAATCCGGATGGTTTGCCAGTCGGTTTTGTTAAGGAATCTTATCGGGGGCAGGATTACGTCGGCCTTACTTGCGCCGCTTGCCATACCGGACAGGTGAATTACAAAGGGATTGCCCTTCGCATTGATGGTGGTCCGGCCCTGGCGGATATGGTCGGCTTTCTCGTCGACCTGGAGAAAAGCATGGCGGTCGCCTTGGGCGATGGCGAAAAAAACCAACGTTTTGTCGCCCGGGTGCTGGAGTTGAATAACACCTATTCCAATGCCGAAGCTGTACAGGCGGATTTGCAGCGTTGGGCGCGCAAAATCCGTTTGTATAACAATATCAATGCGTCAAATGTCGAGTATGGTTATGCGCGTCTTGATGCCTTTGGGCGCATTTACAACCGGATACTTGAACATGTCATTAGCCGCAACCAGGTGCGCGATGTACTGCTCAGGGCCACTAAAACCGACGCAGGCGATATCGATTTGTTGACCCCGGCGCAAGTCGACAAAGTACTGGATGGGATCAGTGAGACCATTATCGGGGATCTGCAATTTGCCATCATTATTGATCGCTTGATGTCGACCAAAGCGGGGTATCCCGGTCTGACTGCAGGGGATATGCAACGCATCAAGGCGCTTATTTTCAACGAGCCGAATGCACCGGTAAGTTACCCCTACCTGTGGGATATAACGCAATCCGATTATGTGCAGTGGAATGCGTTGGCGAGCAATGCCGGCGTCGGTCCGATCGGCCGCAATACCGGGGAAGTGATGGGTGTTTTTGCGATCCTCGATTGGAGTGCACACAAACGCAGTTGGAGTCTGTCTTCGTTGCTTACCGGACAGCAAAGCAAAAGTTACCAGATCGACTTCAGGTCATCGGTAGATCTGATCAACCTGTCGCGTCTGGAATCCCACCTGAGCAGCCTGACCTCTCCCGTCTGGCCGACCCAAAAAACCGACAATCCCCAACAGCAAATCGCCAATGCGATCTTCGATAAATTACCTGAATGGCAGATTGATAGCGCCAAGGTACGTCGAGGTCGCCAGCTCTATGCCGAGTATTGTGAATCCTGCCATGAGGTCGTTGACCGCACTGACCACGACCGTATAGTCGTGGCCAATGTCTCCAACATTGATGTGATGGGAACTGATCCCGCCATGGCACAAAATGCCGTCGATTACCGGGGTTATTCAGGAAATTTTAAAAATACCTATTTGGGGGAGAGTGTCGGGCCACTGGTGATCCAGGATCGCGCGCCAGTGGTGCAAATCCTGACGGCGGCGACCCTGGGTGAAGTGACTGCGGGACCTGATCCGGATAAATGGTGGCTGCGCTGTGCGCTGGACTGGTTGTATATGTTGGCCAAATCCTTCTTTGAAAATGAAATCAAAGCCAGTGTAAAATCCGGCAACTATCTGCCGGATACTGCCGCTGCCCCCTATCAATCGCTGCTATCCTACAAAGCACGTTCGCTTAATGGTGTTTGGGCGACGGCGCCCTACTTGCACAATGGTTCGGTGCCGAGTATTTACGATCTGCTCTTGCCGGTGAAACGCGAGGGCGATCCAGAGGACGGCCTCTATCGCCCCACTGAATTTGAGGTGGGCAGCCGCGAGTTTGATCCGGTCAGAATTGGCCTGCGCACCCAGGGCTATGATGGCTTTACGTTCAAAGCTGACAAGCGCGGCGATTTTAATAGTGGCCACGAATACGGTACTGTCCACGCGCCCGCTATCAATGGCAAGAAACCCGAGCCAATGACCGATGCCGAGCGTTGGGATTTGGTTGAATACATTAAAACCCTGTAGTTACCAATGTTGGATCGATTACCAATGCCGGATTTGCGCACCCTGTGATGCTGTTAAAAATGCACCCGGCAGTGTCATCAAGGGAAAGATAACGCCACTTTTTGTTGTATCGCCGGTCCGGCGATCCGGCAAAAGTGGCGTTCTTTCTTTATATCGGTCATAGGAAATATCGGTGATAAGAAGTAATGGTCGCATTTTTAATTACCCCCTTTTTATGGCCATCGGCTGGATGGCCCCCAACGAGTTAGTTGTTTGGTTATGCGATCAACAATGAGTAAAAATCTGTGTGCATGGATTCGCGGCATCACCACCCTCGGCCTGGTGCTAACGGTACCCGTGGCGCTGGCATCCGGCGAAAAACGGGTAACTGTACCTATTGCCCTGCCGTTCCAGCATTCGAGTAGTATCGCTACCAGTGAGGCGGCTGCTCCATCGGCCTCCGCGGCCACTAATGCCGTCCAACCCATGGTATTTACGGCAACTGCATCTGCAGCCTATTCTTCAGCGACAGCGCTTATTCCAGCGGTTGCCCTAGTGCCAGCAGCGATTGCCAGCTCCGCTGCGGCAAGTTCTGTTGCCGGGGAGCCGGCTCCCGGAGGCGATCCGGCCAGCCAGGTATCGGCAGCGATGGAAAAAGCGGAACCTGAATCCGCCGTTGCAATACCCGCGGTGACTACCGCGCCAATCAAGGCGCCCCGCTATCCGGTTGGTCACCCGGAAGCCTTTGTGCCCGAATTCGAGGATTACATCGCCAAAAAAGTCGCGCCTTTTGTTCCAGGGGTAGCGGTTGTGATTGTTTCCGGCGGGCAGATTAAATCGCTTAACGGCTATGGTGTTCGCCGTGCCGGAACCCGTGAAAAAGTGACTCCGGATACGGTGTTCCGCCTCGCCTCCCTATCCAAAGCATTTGCCGCGACATCGGCGAGTGTTTTGGTAAATGAAGGCGGTATCAGTTGGGACACTACCATCACATCAATGTTACCCAATGTCACTTTTAAAAATACCCGCTACGGTAAACAGCTCACCCTGCGCCATGCGCTCTCGCAATCGTCAGGATTGCCACGTCACACTTACAGCCACTTTATCGACGAAAACATGAGCTATGCCGATATAGTTGCGCGCTTGCGCTATGTGAATTTTGTCTGCCCGCCGGGTAAATGTTTTGCTTATCAAAACGTGGTGTACAGTTTGGCGGGCGATATGATCAAGAAAAAGGCAGGCATGAGTTTTGAGCGGTACACGGAGCAGAAAATCTTCGATCCGCTCGGAATGCGTAGCGCTTCTTACGGCCTGAATAATTATAACGCCTCACCCAACCGCGCTTCCCCGCACGTTAATAATGGCAAACGCTGGATTCCTACGGCGGTGGTCGGCAACTGGTATCGCGTGGCACCAGCAGCGGGAGTCAACGCCAGCATTGTTGATATGTCGCGCTTTTTGCTCGCGCAAATGGGCAAGCGCCAGGATGTACTGCCGCTCGCGGTGCTCAACCCTATCCAGGCGCGGGTGACCCAGAACACCCCTGCGCAAAATTATTACGGCGTGCGTAAAGCCGTGGGCAATACCGCTTACGGCATGGGATGGCGAGTATTTGATTACGGCCGCAACAAAAACTTCATCCACCACGGTGGCCATGTAAAAGGCTTCCGTACCGAAATGGTGTTCAACCGCGATCTGCAAATCGGCATGGTGTTCTTATCGAATTCCGAAACCCGGCTTGCGCGCGATGTCATCTTCAAGTTTCTCGACAGCTACGAACGCGCCCAGACAGCCGCACGTGAAGCGGCGAAGAAGAAAAAGTAGCCATGAACCTCGTCACCCGGCTATTAGGGAGGCTCCATCCACGCCAGATTTTGTGTGCGCTCGACGACATCGACCGCACAGAAACGTCTTATATTCTGGATCGCCCCGCCGCCCTGCGTCGCGTCATGCTGGTACTGGCCTGTGTGTCGGTAAGTTTGTTGGTCCTCCACTACGCCAAGTTTTCCAATAATCTTTTGACGTTGCTGGGTTGGCTGGGTGAGTGGAAGGGCATTGGCAACCAATATTATCAACAGGTATTGGTGGCAAATGGTTGGCTGGAGCTGTGCGGTTATATCTGGTGGACCCTGTGCCATTTGTTGACCTTCATTGTGCTGCCCTGGCTGGTGATCCGTTTTGGCTTCAAGCAATCCATATTGGATTTCGGCTGGCGCTGGAATCAGGTTGGACGACATTGGCGCGGCTATTTATTACTGCTCAGTCCGATCCTGATATTTGTAGTACTGGTGAGTTTGGGCGAGGATTTCGTTAACCATTATCCCTTTTATCACCAGGCGGGGCGCAGTTGGATGGATTTCCTGGTGTGGGAGCTGCTTTATATGAGCCAGTTTGTGTTCCTCGAATTTTTCTTCCGCGGTTTTATGCTTAATGCCCTGCGTCCGGCGATAGGTGCCAACGCCATATGGGTGATGTGTGTGCCCTACATGATGATCCATTTGCCCAAGCTTGCCCTTGAAGCGACTGGCGCTATTTTGTTTGGCCTCTTTCTTGGCATTCTTGCGTTGCAATCCCGCTCCATTTGGGGCGGTGTGTTGGTGCACGCCGGAGTCGCGCTGAGCATGGATATCGCCGCCTTGCTGCGCAAACAAGATCTTCCCGGATCACTTTTTCCCTTCTGAGCTTCCGCAAGGCTGCATTAATTACCGCAAACTTGTCGTTTAACACGCGCCTATCCAGCCATTTTTGTTTAAAACAAAGGTGGCTATATGTATATCTAGCCAGTAAAATCGCCGCAATCCTTTTTACTGGCTTTGGTTATGGATGTTTCCCTCCTGTTAGACACGCTTAATACTGCCCAGCGCGACGCTGTGGCAGCACCCGCGTGCAACCAATTGATTCTCGCCGGTGCGGGCAGCGGCAAGACGCGCGTGCTGGTGCACCGTATCGCCTGGTTGATCCAGGTGGAAAAAGTATCGCCCTATTCGATTATGGCGGTGACCTTTACCAACAAAGCCGCACGCGAAATGCGCGCGCGTCTTGACGAATTGTTCAGTCAGAACGGCCAACCCATCAACAGCCGCACTATGTGGGTCGGCACTTTCCACGGCCTTGCCCATCGCCTGCTCAAGGCCCATTGGCAAGATGCAAAACTGCCGCAGAATTTCCAGATCCTCGATAGCGATGACCAGTTGCGTTTGATCAAGCGCGTTTATCAAACGCTGAATATCGATGAAAATAAATGGCCACACAAACAGGCGCAGTGGTACATCAACGGTCAAAAAGACGAAGGCTTGCGCCCGCAACATATCCAGGATACCGGTGATCCTTTTGTGCGCACGATGTTGCAGATTTATCGCGCTTATGAAGACGATTGCCAGCGCGGGGGGATGGTGGATTTCGCCGAGATTTTATTGCGCGCCCACGAACTCTGGCTGCACAAACCACACCTCCTTGAGCATTACCAGCAGCGTTTCCCCTTTGTGTTGGTCGACGAATTCCAGGATACCAACAGCGTGCAATACGCATGGTTGCGTGTGCTCGCCGGAAAAACGGCGT
>JAJQJO010000390.1 GCA_021323495.1 Cellvibrio sp.
ACATCGCATGCTTCGTCAACTGCTCAATCAACTTCTGATGCACCCCGCCAAATCCACCATTACTCATAATCACAATATGGGTATTCGCCTCGCTGAGTGAGATCGCGCAGTGAATTAATTCGTCCAGGTCGCGCAATAGTTTTGCGGGGACCGGGCTTTTGTTGACTACTTCGTCCATTGCCCAATCTACATTGGCGGGTTGATACCAAAGTACATCGTCGGCGTCGGTGACGCTTTGGTTGAGGGCGTTTTTGTGGACGCCCATGCGCATGGTGTTGGAGCGGGGTTCGATAATGGCGATAATTTTTTCGTCGCCTACTTTCGCACGCAGACCGGCGAGGGTGGTTTTGATCGCGGTGGGGTGGTGTGCGAAGTCGTCATACACTTTTACGCTGTGGATATCGGCCAATACTTCCATGCGGCGTTTTACACCGGCAAATTGTTCCAGGGCGTTGGCGGAGTGTTCCGGGGTGACTCCGACATGGCGCGCTGCGATCATTGCAGCCAAGCCGTTATTCACATTATGGATGCCGGTTTGTGCCCAGTTCACTTGTGCAACTTGTTCGCCGTTATGCAACACAGCGAATGATGAGCCATCGGCAACTAGCAATCTGGCTTGCCATTCTGCTGCGCAATTATTTTCTTCTGCACTCTTTTCTTCGGGATTGTCGATCACCGCAAATTGTTGTTGCGGTGTCCAGCAGCCTTGTTGGATAACTTCGGCAAGCGCTTTGTCATTTGTTGGCGAGATTAATAAACCGTTATTGGGAACTGTGCGCACCAAATGGTGGAATTGTTTCTGGATGGCGGCGAGGTCTGGGAAGATATCAGCGTGATCAAACTCGAGATTATTTAAAATTACGGTGCGCGCATTGTAGTGGACAAATTTGGAGCGCTTGTCAAAAAAGGCGCTGTCATATTCGTCTGCTTCCACGACAAAAAATGGCGTTCCACCGAGGCGTGCGGAAGTGGGAAAATTTTTTGTCACGCCGCCAATTAAATAACCCGGCTCCATTCCTGCATATTCCAGAATCCACGCGAGCATGGACGAAGTCGTGGTTTTTCCGTGGGTGCCTGCAACCGCCAGCACCCATTTGCCATGCAGTACATGGTCGCGCAGCCACTGCGGGCCGGAAGTGTAGGCGATGCCTTGATCCAGTACATATTCCACGCTGGGATTACCGCGGCTCATGGCATTGCCAATGATGACAAGATCGGGGGGCGTTGGCATGTGCGGTGCTTGCAAATAAACCGGATCAAAGCCCTGGATCAGCTCAATGCCGGCCTGTTCAAGTTGTGTACTCATTGGAGGGTAAACATTGGCATCGCTGCCGGTCACGCGGTGGCCAAGGGCTTTGGCGAGTTGGGCAAGGCTGCCCATAAAGGTGCCGCAGATACCGAGAATGTGGATATGCATAGTGCTCACTACCATTGCTGTGAAATGGTGTGAGCTTAGCATGATGCCGGGTACGGTTACATATTGGGACGGCGTAGATGAGCCAGGGGTCGAGCAAGAGTTAGACGGCTTCGGCAGTTTCTCTGCCGGCTTGTTTATCGTTTTCTTTTCCGACCAGGTAACGCGCGCGTTTTGCAGCCTTCATTCGGGTCAAATCGCCCATAAATAAACCATCCACACAATTGCCGAATTCCGAGTCCACGCTGAACGCGAGCAAATGGTAACCACCTTCTTCATATAGCCCGGCGTATTGTTTAAACAGTACGGGGATTTTGCAGTCGTGCTTTTTAAATTCTTCTTGCAACACATTAAAACCTTGTTCGCTGTCCAGCTTGGCGAAGCGGTGTTGTAAGCCGATTAATACGTCTTCATCGATTTCATGCGGATGTTTGCCTTCAGCAAGATTGCCTTCGTTGCTGCTGTCATTTTTTAATCCGTCTTCGCTTTTTAAGCCATCTTCACTTTTTAAACTATCTTCATTTTTTAAAAAGTAGCGCTCGTAATAAAACACCAATAAATCGCGCAGTGCTTTGGGATAGTGGGCGCTCATGCTGACCGGGCCAAATACATAGCGTACTTGCGGGTGGTGCGACAAATAAGCCCCAAGGCCTTGCCACAAATAATCGAGGCTGGCTTTACCCCAGTAATCCGGGTGCACAAAGCTGCGGCCTAATTCGAGACCTTGTTCCAGATAAGGGGTGAGCGAGGTGTGGAACTCAAATAACTCGGCGGTATAGAGTGCATTGACGCCTTTTTTCTTTATTAGCTTATGTGCTTCACCCAAACGGTAAGCGCCAGCGATGCACAATTTTTCTTCGTCCCACAATACCAGATGGCGGTAGTAGTGATCGTATTTATCCAGATCGCGACGGCTGCCGGTGCCTTCGCCAACCAAGCGGAAAGTCTGCTCGCGCAGGCGACCGATCTCGCGCAACACAACCGGATGTTGATCGTAATCGCATAAAAAGATTTTATGATGGTCGCGGGTGCTGCCGATCAATTGTGCGGTTTTGAATTCTTTTTTAAGCGCGGCACGATCTTCCGGATGGGCGATAGTTTTTTCGGTAACAAAAACCGGGATGTTATTTTTTTTGGATGAAGTGCCTTTCCCGATTTTATATACGTGCTTTTTCAGACGCTTGATCAGGGCTTTATCCGCAAGCTGGTCTGATTCCAGCGCATGATGCGGAATCATTTCACCCACGCGGAATTTAATCTCCGCCGAGCGTTTGTTAAACATCTCATGGGCGAGCAGGGCAGTTGCCAATGGTTTAAAAATCATTGAGGCGCTGTAGAACAACATGGAATTTTTGGCGGATACAAAAATTGGCAGCAGCGGTGCGTTGGTTTTACGTGCAAAATGTAAAAAGCCCGCCTGCCATTTGCCGTCTTTTATACCGGTAGGGCTGGCGCGGGAGACTTCGCCCGCAGGGAAGATAATAATTGCTTCGTCGTTGTTGAGTGCTTGCAGGATATTTTTATAACTCTGTTTGTAAGCAGCGCGGGTCATATTGTCGAGCGGCAGCAGTAAATCGTGCAGCGGCTCAAACGCCATCAACATATCGTTAGCGATTATTTTTACATCCTTGCGCACTTCACTGACCAGCCGTATCAATGCCAGGCCATCCAGCGATCCGATCGGGTGGTTGGCGATAATAATTACCCGTCCCTGTGCAGGAATATTATTGCGCTCGCGCTGGGAGATGCTGTAGCTGAAATTAAAATATTCAAAAATACGGTCGATAAAATCAATCCCGCGATTGCCTTCGTGCTCGCGCAAAAATGCATTGATTTCGCGCTCATGGGTGAGCTTGCGCAAAATGCTGAGCGTGGAATTGCGAACTATGGGCGATTGCTGGGTGAAGCCGGGGAATTTGGTGGTGATAGATTGTTCGATATTGAGCATGGCAGTTACAACCTTGCGATGGGATTATCGCAAGGCTATGACTAATCGGTGACGTTTATGTGATGGAATGATTGCAGATGTGTGACAGTGCAGTTTGTAATCTTGCGAAAATCT
>JAJQJO010000391.1 GCA_021323495.1 Cellvibrio sp.
GCATAGCCCCTGATTTTTTCGCTGAATTGGTAGCTTTGGCTGAGAAAACCGTTGTAGAGCGTATCCTCATACTGGCTTTCGATAAGCGGAATCAATTGGCCAATCTGGGTGGCGCGCAGTGATTTTGCGGCGGCGATCTGTGATTTTTGGGCGGCGGTCAGGCTTTGGTAGGCTGCACCAGGTACTGAAGTAATTGTGGCCCCGTAATATTCGTAAGCAACAATATCGGCGAGTTGTTTTTGTTCATCGGTGTTGTTCTCAATGGTGTTATTAAATCCACCTAAATCGTAACCACGCACGGATACCGGGTTTAACGCGGCGCCGGTACCATTGGTTTCCAACACAATCTGGTCGGTGGTAGTGCGATCTTCCGAGCCCACACGTAAACCTGCGGTCAGTGTTGCGGCATCATGCCAATGCCAGTCGGCGTTGCCGTAAATGGCATTGCTTTCAGTTTCAACCCAGGTGTCACCACGTTTGCGGCCAGATGCCAATGCGTCATGCAGCAAAGCTTTGCCCGCACCACGATTAACGCCTGCATTGCGTTCAAGGGTATTGTATTGCGCGGTAGTGGCAAACCATGCCCCCGCATCCGAACCCCAGCCGGTTTTGGAAACAATATTATCTTCGGTCTGGAAAAAAATAATGCCGGCAATATAGTCAAAGCGTTCATCCGGATCTGACTCGATGCTGAATTCCTGGCTGTATTGTTTGTAGTCAACGCCACCACCGCCATCGACACTAATATCAAAGGGTGTCCCCTCGTCATTACGCGCATCAAAGGTGTAATTTCTCCAGGCGGTAATGGAATTTACGGTATGGTTCTCAAGCGCATAATCAATATTTAATGAAGCTCCTTTATTGGAAACCGTCTGGCCTCTCACTTCATTGATATAAACCGTTTCATCTGCTTCGTTACCAATGTAGTCGTCATAAGTGTAAATATTGTTGAGGCCAAAATCGCGCCCGACAAACCATCCCCGCGCCGGAGTGAACTGGTTGCTGCTATTGGTAAAGCCATCCAGCTTTGCTTTTGCAGTGGTGCCGGAGGGGTCGGTAAGTGATCCATCCGCATAATATTCTGGTTGGGTGTGATAAAAAGTTAAACCATTTTGTAATTGGGATGCACGGGGTTCGATATCAACGCTAAACAGCGCATTCAGTTCCGGGGTGGGGGTCAATAGCAATTGTATGCGGCCGCTGGTGCGATTTTTATTGTAAAGGCTGAAATTTTCATCGTAACGGTTTTCATAATAGCCGCGTTGTTTATCAACAATAAATGAACCACGCCATGCTAATAAATCATCAATAACCGCACCGCCATAGGCACCTTTGAGGATTACCGCATCGCGCTCACCGTAAGCAACACTCAATTCACCACTGGATTCGAAGCTGGGCTTTTTGGTGGTTACATACACTGCACCGGAGCTGCCGCCTTTGCCACCAAGGGTGCCTTGCGGGCCACGAAAACCTTCGACTGTTTCAATATCGTAAAAATCAAAGTTACCCAATGCGGTCAAACCAAAACTAACGCCATCCTGGATAACCAATACGCTGGGATCCTGCACTTCTGCAAAGGCGCGTTTACCCAACCCCCGGATTGAAAGCGAAGCGCCACGGGTATTATTTTGGTTGAAGGTGACATTGGCGAGGCGTTTCGAAATAGCTTCGTAGTCGAACCCCAATTCACGGTCGAGTACCTCACCACCGATAATGGATTGGGAAAAGGGTTCCTCATGCACGGTGCTTAACGTTTTTTGCTGGCTTTGCTTGAGGCCCAGGACCAATGTTTCTTCGATCATGGTTTCGGCGCGCTGACCGCCAGCGCTAGTCGGTTCTTGCTCCAGAATTTCTTCAAGATCGGCTTCTTCCTGGTTTTCTGCGGCCGATTGTTTTTCCAGAGAATTATCCTGGGCGTAGACCGCAGAGCCTATAAACATAAGGCCCGCTAACAACACAACCAGCGGCTTGCGATTGAAGCGGGCTGTGAATGTAGTGTTGCTGGTGAAAAATCCCGATCCCATAATTTACCCCGTTAATTTTCAAGTTCGATTGTTGTCGGGGTAATAGCAAGTGATATACCAGTTTAAAATTTAATTGGATTGAAAATGATAGCGTTTTGATTTGATTGATAAATTTATTTTTATTCACATTTAATTTTTGCTAAAAATAAATATTTTTTCATGTCTTGAATTTTAATAAATATTAATTGTTTAGATTAAGTCAACAGTTGTTTAAATAATGACATTGTTTTGCAGCGTAGATTTACACCTGGAATTGCTCTGTCGCGATAATGTGTTTATGGGTATTTTGGTGCAGTTATTTGTTCAAATAGAAACAAATATTAGCGGGCTGTTAATTTATGTGCATTGTCAGTGTTGATATTAAAGCGCACATTTTTTGCGATTGGGAAGATCGTGCCTTGGCAGTAGATTCGTGGGGAGGGGCGGTCATCGGCGGGGGCAATAGAGAGGGCAATAGCAGGGGCAGTAAATTACTGCCCCGTTTTTATCTGGTTAATACTGGTTGTTCATCGGTAATTATTCACCACCGCGGCTCTCGCCTGGAGCACCTGAGTCGCCCGCCTGAAGGACGCGGAGCGCGCTCGGATCGTTTTGCGTCAGGTTTAATGCTTCAATTGGTTTGCGCATAGCGGGGATCACGCCCACATATTCCACTGCTGGTAACTTTTGGTCGGCCAACTGGATTTTGGTTTGGAAGGCAATTACGGGCTGAATACTGGTGCCGTTGTTATCGAAGTAAGCTACCTGGGTTTGCAGCACTTCAAAGTTGGACCTCTCACCAAATTCACTCAGGATTTGACGTTTAACCAGATCGTAAGCTTCACTCTCGGTCAGTACTTCGGTACTGCTCAATGCAATGGGTTTATCCAGTTCGCGCCAGCGACGGGTCACACTGATCACTTCACCACTATCGCCAATGTTGACGATAATTTTTGAACCGGCGCCAATGACTGGCAAGCCGTTCAATTGGCGTGAGTAAGTCAAGGTGACCAGCTTGTCGATTACCGGACCTGCTTTACCCGTGCTCAATACCGAGCTGGCTCGCAGGCCACCGATATGCGCCACTTTTAACTCATCGCGATTGGCGGGCAGCAATCTATTGTTAGCCAAAAATGTTTCGGCATATTTTTGCGCCTCATCACCTGACGGCAGTTTGGGTACAAAAGTGCCGAGGTAGCGGCTGAAATTACGATTGAAGCTAATGTCGCCAGTAGCGAGGTTATGCTCAAGTGTAGTGTTCACATCACGCGGTGATACATAGCGCACCACACCATCCTCTGATGCTGCCAGACGGTCACCGGTACCCAAAAATTGCTTTTGGTACACAGCGGAGGTGCTCAATGTAGCGGCTTCTGTTTTCTGGAAGTTGTATACCACCAAACCGTTGGTACTTACGGCGGCTTGTGAGTGGCTGGCAATGCCCAACACCAGGGTTAACGCAACAGGG
>JAJQJO010000392.1 GCA_021323495.1 Cellvibrio sp.
AGCAATTACACCACTATGTGTTACACCCTTTGTATGGGTTTATTTTTTGGCAGTTTTCTTGGATACCTGAATTCATCGCAACAAATTTTCCAGGATTTATTCCAGACCGGAAAGTTATTTACGGTTTATTTCGGCGTGTTGGCACTGGTATTCGGTGTTGCATCATTGGTAAATTCCCGTTTTGTGCAAAAATGGGGAATGGACTATTTATGCACCCGCGCGGTATGGGGCATCATTCTGAGCTCAGCTCTTTTTCTTGTGGTACTCGTATTTATATCCGCCAATCTCTGGCTGTTTATGATTTACGCCTCGGTATTGTTTTTCTGCTTTGGTTTGGTATTTGGCAATGTTAACGCCATGGCGATGGAGCCTATGGGGCACGTGGCAGGTATTGCATCGGCTATTATTGGAGCCAGTTCGTCAATTATTTCCATGCTTATTGGTACCGCGATCGGGCAGATGTACGACGGTACCCTCGTACCGGTCACTAGCGGTTTTTTCATCCTGGGCATAGTTGCACTTATCATCCTGCAACTTGCGCGCAACAGGAAAGCACTGGGAGTAGAACCCGCAACTGATTAATCAAACCCGGCTGAGGCTCGATAGCATCCTCCGATCAAACACGTCAAACCGATCGAACCGCTATTACCCCTCGGCTTCCTTCCATTGAAATGCTTAACAAAAAGTAACTGGCATATTTTTCAGCAACTGCGTACCATGCGCCCCGACACCCTTAAGGTCAGTGTCGCCCTCCTCTGTTGCCAAACACCCCAGCGTGTTTGCCACATCTCAGCTCGCCAGACCTTGCCCGCCACGCGGGAGGCCGAGCAACAGGAAATTGTTATGTCATTTGAAACTCTCGGTCTCCGGGCCGATATTCTGCGTGCTATTGCCGATAAGGGCTACAGCACCCCTACTCCTATTCAATTACAAGCTATCCCCGCCGTATTGAAAGGTGGCGATATTCTTGCTGGCGCCCAAACAGGCACCGGTAAGACCGCAGGTTTTACTCTTCCATTGCTCGAAAAACTGAGCCAGGCACCTGTTAACCAAGCAGGTGGCCGTCGCCCGGTACGCGCCCTGATTTTAACGCCCACCCGCGAACTTGCTGCACAGGTCTATGAAAGCGTGCGCGACTACGGCAAGCACTTGCCATTGCGCTCTACAGTGGTATTCGGCGGTGTCAGTATTAATCCGCAAATGATGAAGTTGCGCGGCGGTGTCGACATCCTGGTCGCGACTCCCGGTCGCCTGCTCGACCTGGTTAACCAGAATGCGGTTAGTCTGCGTCAGGTGGAAATCCTGGTACTGGATGAAGCAGACCGCATGCTCGATATGGGCTTTATCCACGACATCAAAAAAGTATTGGCCCTGTTGCCCAAGCAACGTCAAAATTTACTCTTCTCGGCAACCTTTTCCGATGAAATCAAAGCACTGGCTGATAAGTTGCTCGATCAACCAACACTGATCGAAGTAGCGCGTCGCAATACGGCTTCCGAGCGTGTCACCCAATGTGTGCACCCGGTTGACCGCAATCGCAAACGTGAACTCTTATCGCACTTGATTAACAAAGGTGATTGGCAACAAGTGTTGATTTTTACCCGCACTAAACACGGCGCCAATAAATTAACCGAGCAGTTACAAGACGATGGCATCAGTGCAGCAGCGATTCACGGCAATAAAAGCCAGGGCGCGCGTACCAAAGCCCTGGATGATTTTAAACGCGGCACAATTCGCGCACTGGTTGCTACCGATATTGCTGCGCGCGGAATTGACATTGATCAACTGCCCCACGTCGTCAATTATGAATTGCCCAACGTGCCAGAAGATTACGTGCATCGCATTGGGCGTACCGGTCGCGCCGATGCAGAGGGAATCGCCGTTTCACTGGTCTGCGTGGATGAAATTAAATTTTTGCGTGATATCGAGAAACTGATCAAACGCGATATCGAAAAAGAAGTTATCGCAGGCTATGAGCCAGACCCAAGCATTAAGGCTGAACCGATCGTGCTAGGTCGTCGCATGACGATTGGGGCTGGTGCTGGCGCGGGAAAAAATAGCAACGGTAGATCTGCTGCCAAAAAAACGGTGTTGGGACAAAAACCCAAAAATGGAAATGGCGGAAAACCAAATAAAGAAACCACCCATCGTAAAGGGCCCGCGCAAGGAAACACTAAACCCCAGGCGAATGGCAGCCGTGTTAATACCGGAACACCGCAACAGGCACGTCGTCCCCATGCTGCGACTTGATTTGCATGAAGTTTTCTTCCTGACATAAAAAAATCCTCGCGACTCATGGCCGCGAGGATTTTTTTATTCAAAACAAAACATCTAGCGCTGCATATCATACTTGCGCATTTTTTCTACCAAAGTAGTGCGGCGTACGCACAGCTTATCTGCCGCACGGGCAACCACTCCACCGCAATCATTGAGCGCCTGCTGGATTAAACTCATTTCCAGGTTGGTAATGTACTCACGCAAATCAATACCTTGCTCAGGTAACAAAGGGGTATCGTTCATATTCACGTAACTTGTACTGCCCGATACAGCGACACCATTGGTTTTTAACTGTGTATGTACAAAATCTTCATCGGTGACATCCACATGGCGATACTTTGCAGGCAAATCCTGTACACCTATTACACCAAAGGGATGCATTATTGCCATACGCTCAACCAGGTTGGCCAGCTCGCGTACATTACCACTCCATTCATGCTGGCAGAGCGACATAATTGCCGCAGAATTAAACCGGATGGAACCACGCTGTTCGCTTTCCATCCGCGACACCAATTCATTCATGAGCAGGGGAATATCTTCGGAGCGTTCTTTTAATGAAGGTAATTCAATCGGAAATACATTCAAACGATAAAACAAATCTTCGCGAAAAGTATTTTCAATAATCATCTGCTCAAGATTACGATGGGTGGCGGCAATAATGCGCACATCTACCGGTTGGGTTTTGTTACTGCCAACACGCTCAAAACAGCGCTCCTGCAACACGCGTAAAATTTTAACTTGCATATTGAGCGGCATATCGCCGATCTCATCCAAAAACAAGGTGCCACCCTCGGCCATTTCGAAGCGCCCGGCACGCGAGTTAATTGCACCAGTAAACGCACCTTTTTCATGGCCAAACAATTCACTCTCCAATAATTCAGCTGGAATCGCACCGCAGTTAACCGGAACAAAAGGTTTATCGCGGCGCGGTGAGTTGTAATGAAGGTTGCGCGCAACAACCTCCTTACCTGTGCCTGACTCACCTGTAATCAATACCGATACATCTTTATCGGCTACCTGCCCCATCATCTCGCGTACGTTCTGGATTTCGCGGCTGGTGCCTACAAGACTGCGGAATAAATGCACTGGCCGACGCTGGGGTTGGCGTTTGCTGTTGGATTGCGCCTCGCGGTAAAGCTGCGCGCGATGCAGGGTATCAACAAGCTTGTTATAAGTGGGTGGTAAGGAAAG